>JBQCHB010000570.1:0-16300 GCA_051955075.1 Flavisolibacter sp. | reverse complement strand
AGAGGCGCCGTTGTTGTCGGACTTTACACTCTAGCTTGTTGCTGCATCAGCGTAAAGCACGGCGGAGCATTCATTAGAAAGTTCTTTATCTGATTCTCTGGCATGTAGAGCCGCCGGAGAGTTTGAACGGGCTTCATTGTTTGCTTTTGCTTTTACCTTAGTGGCAGTTTTTTCCGTTTTATCTAAAGCTTTCTTGCTGTCCACATTTACGCCGGCATCTGCTTGCGAAGAGGCGTCCGTTTTTGCACCAAATACAGCCGAATTTTCGTTAGCATTTGACTTTGCCTGCTCTGATGCGTGAACATCTGCCTGGGCATTTACTCTTGCATTTTCCTTAGCTGTGCTTTTAGCCTTGGCTGCCGTTTGCGAGCCTTTGTTTAATGTGCTTTTTGCAGTTGCTGTTGTAGCCGATGTTGTGCTTTTGGTAGCGTTTGTAACTCTTGTAGCAGCATGGGCGGCTACCTGCGTGGTAGCATTCACATTTACCGCTTTTGAAACCGTTGCATGTGTGCTGTTAGCTACGCCTAAACCAACCTGCGCAAAAGATACCGTTGCAGCAAAAGAAGCTGCCAATACGAGCATTGATTGTTTGATTGTCTTCATAGATCAAGTGTTTTTTCGGGTTTTGTGATATCATAGATGGGCGGAGGTAACAGAAAGTTTAAAACTGTGAATAACATTTTTTAACAGAGATTAACCTTATGTTGCGGAAACCTGTGATATACATGCTATTAAATAATACCGACCAAACAAAAAAGCCTGCAAGATTTGCAGGCTTTTTTGTGATAATTGAAGGATTATTTTTATTGAACGATCATGAGTTTTGCATAATTCAGCATGATCTTTTTTTCGCCGTTCACATCAAACTTTATTGTTGCTACAGGATTGTGCCCTGAGCCTTCCAGCTTGATCACTTCTCCAAATCCAAATTTTTGGTGCTCCACACGCATGCCTTGCTCCAGCTTGGTAATATCGCTTGGAACAAAATTGGGTGACGGAACATGCGTTGTCTCTTTAGGCTTGCCATTATTGCTTATCAACGTAGAAACAAAACTTTTTTCTTTTGGCTGATTGCTGCTAAAACCCCTTTGCATTCTTTCAAAGGCGCTGCCCATCAGCCCCGAACTTTGGTTTTTTACACCGCCGCCTGCAAATGATTTGTCAATGTATTCTGTGGGAATTTCATCAATAAAGCGGCTTTGATCGCTTTGGATCAATGAACCAAATTTGTATCGTGTGTTTGTATATGTAAGGTATAGCCTGCCTTTTGCTCTTGTAATAGCAACATAAAACAATCTTCTCTCTTCTTCCAGTTCTTCTCTTGTGTTAATGCTCATAGCATTGGGAAACAAACCTTCCTCCAGGCCGCCAACAAACACCACTGGGAATTCCAAACCCTTGGCTGCGTGTATGGTCATCAGTTTCACCGTATCTGCATCCGGATCTTTCTGATCAGCGTCTGTAAGCAAAGTAATTTGTTGTAAATATGCTCCAAGGCTTTTATCTCCCACCTCGCCGCTTTCTTCACTCATGGGCGTTTCGGTAAACTCTTTAATAGAGTTCAACAATTCCTGTATGTTCTCATACCGCTGCACACCTTCTGTACTTTTATCGTTGAACAATTCTTTTACAAAAGCAGTTTGTTTGCCTACATGAAAAGCCACATCGTACGCATTTTTTGTACCCAGCATGCTGTGAAAGCTGCGTATCATCAAAACAAATTCTTCAATGGCTTGTAGCGTACCTGCCTTGAAGCCAAACATCTGCGCATTTTCCAGCACCTGCCACATGCTGATATTATTATCATTAGCTGCCAGTATAGCCCTGTCAACAGAAGTTTTACCAATGCCGCGAACGGGATAATTAATAATGCGTTTCAGTGCTTCTTCGTCTTTGGGGTTGACAATGATGCGGAGATAAGCAATATAATCTTTGACCTCTTTGCGTTGATAAAAGGAAATGCCACCGTAAATGGTGTACGGAATATTCATCCTGCGCAGGCTTTCTTCAAAAGAACGGCTTTGCGCATTGGTACGGTAGAGAATCGCAAATTCTTTATTGTTATAATGATTGCGCAGCTTCTGTTCCTGTATCTGATCAGCCACAAACCTGCCTTCATCATTATCCGTCATGGTTCGTACCAATCTTATTTTTTCACCCGTAGCATTTTCAGTAAATAAGGTTTTGGGAATTTGACCTTTGTTGTTTTTAATGATCTCGTTGGCAATACTTAAAATATTTTGCGTACTGCGATAGTTCTGCTCCAGCTTGATCACTTTTACCTCGTCATAATCCTTTTGGAATTGCAAAATGTTTTGAATGGTTGCCCCGCGAAATGAATAAATACTTTGTGCATCGTCACCTACTACGCAAACATTTTCGGTTACGGCGCCTAACAGCTTGATGATCTCGTATTGCGCCGGGTTGGTATCCTGGTACTCGTCAATCAAAATGTACTTGAACTTGTGCTGGTACTTATGCAAAACCTCGGGAAAGTTTTTGAGCAGCTCATACATTTTAAAAAGCAGATCGTCAAAATCCATGGCGCCGTTTTTAAAGCAACGCTTACTGTAGGCGTCATAAATCTGGCCTATCATGGGGCGGTTGGCCCGCATATCTTCCTGCTGAATATGGTAGTCTGCTATGTAGTCTTTCGGGCCCACCAATGCATTTTTGGCCCCCGAAATTCGATTATATACAACATTGGGTTTATAATGCTGTACGTCAAGATTCAGTTCCTGCGTAACGGTTTTTACCACGCTTTTGGCGTCGTCGGTATCATAAATAGTAAACGAGTTGGGATAACCAATACGATGCGCCTCGGCACGCATAATGCGTGCAAACACACTGTGAAAGGTGCCAATGTATAAATTGCGGGCTTCGCGGTTGCCCAAAATGTGCCCAATGCGTTCTTTCATTTCGGCAGCAGCCTTATTGGTAAACGTAAGCGCCAATATGTTAAATGCATCCACACCATTAGCCATAAGGTGGGCAATTCGTGTAGTTAAAACCTTTGTTTTTCCGCTGCCGGCACCGGCCACAATCATCAGCGGTCCATCTATTGTAAGCACAGCTTCCCGCTGTCTTTCATTCAATCCCTTCAAATAATCCTGCATAGCCGCGAAGGTAGTTTTTTGGTCACATTTTATATCTTAAAAGAAGTTCAATTTACAGAGTAATGGTATCTTTCCTGTATGGCAACTGGTTTACCTGAAGTATGGCTTCGCGGACCCATAGAACAAGTCCCGCCTTTACTACAACCTGTAGCGCATACGCTAACGCAAGCTGCAGAAGAAGTGAAAAAAATAATGGAAGATTTTCCGGATAAGCTCTTGTGGAAACGTCCCGCAGAAGTGGCGGCGCCGGGATTTCATTTGCAGCATATAACCGGAGTAATTGACCGTTTGTCAACCTATGCGAAAGGCGAACTTTTATCGGAAAGCCAAATGATGTATTTGCAGGGTGAAGGAAAAGAAACGTCCATTACTTCACAAGAACTGGTGCACAATTTTGAATAAAAAGTACACGACTTAATAAAATTGTTACGGGCAACCGATGAAACCACTTTGACCGCCTATAGAAGTGTTGGCCGCAAGGCATTGCCGTCTACAGTAATGGGCTTACTATTTCATATGGCAGAACATACCATGCGGCACGTAGGCCAATTATTGGCTACGGTAAGAATAATAAAGAATCAATACGAATAAGCAAGACATATCTGTTTTAACCCGGCTCATCATTTTTTATAGGCACATCATTTGTAAAAACATGAGTTATGAAGCAAATGATAATAGCCATAGCAGCAGCTTGCTTATTAAGCTCCTGCACGCAAGTAGCGGGTTGGTTTGGCTCCAACGACGATAGCACCAATACGGCATCGGACAGCAGCGCTTATGCTGCGTGGGCAAGAGATGAAAGCATTACAGAGGCCAATGCTTATTCTGATCTTTTTTTAGATAGTGCCGCAATAGAAAATTATGTTCAAAAGGAAAAATTAAGCGACTCGGCCGCAAAAGCCTTGCGTAATTTTTACCTGGTACGCAATTATCAATACGCATGGTTTACTTCTTCCGGATTGACAGAACAAGCAAGGGGTGTATGGAATTTATATGCAGAGGATTCTGCACACACCGATAAAAAACTGAGGGAGCATGTAGATTCATTGGTTCAAAACGATTCGCTGACCATTGTAAAAGGCGATTCTTCATTTGTGCAAACAGAGTTGGCATTAACAAAAGAGTTGGTACAGTTTGCACAAGAACATACGAACGGACTTATTACTTCATCTAATTTTTATTATCTCGTTCCCGCCAAAAAACAAGATCCGTTGCAATTGGCCGATTCTATTTTAAATAAGGAAAAAGATTCGGCTCAATATGCCAACAATAAAGCATACAGCTTATTGAAACAGCAATTAGGTATTTATTATAAAGCAGCAAAAGACAGCGGGTGGAAAGAGATCAGCATGCGTTCTGAAAAATTATCCAAAGGAAGCACCTCTCCGGTGGTGCTGGAAATAAAAAAACGCCTGCAGGCAACGAGTGACTATACAACATCTGACACAAGCAGCTTATACAATGATTCTTTAGTTGCGGCCATAAAAGATTATCAGCAACGGAATGGTTTAGCTGCAACAGGTATAGTCAACGATTCGCTCATTGCAAATCTTAACGTGCCGGCGGAAGAAAGGGTTCAGCAAATATTGGTGAACATGAACCGCATGCTGTGGATGCAGCCCATGCAGGACAGTAACCGCATAGTAGTAAACATTCCATCGCTCATGCTGTATGCCTATGAAGACAGTGGGAAAGTTTTTCAAATGCCGGTGATTGTCGGCAAGGAAGGCACAAGCACCATGATGTTTACTGGCGATATTGACCAGGTTGTTTTCAACCCTGTTTGGCATGTGCCGCAAAGCATTGTAAAAAATGACATCATGCCTAAAATAAAAACCGACCCTTCTTACCTGAAGAAAAATAATATGGAAATTACCGGCCGCAATGACAGCATTCCTGAAATACGCCAGCTCTCTGGAAAAAACAATGCACTGGGACAAGTGAAGTTTTTATTCCCTAACAGCTACGATATTTACCTGCACGACACACCTGATAAAACTTTGTTTGCTAAAAAAGACCGGGCATTGAGTCATGGTTGTATCAGGGTGGCCGATGCGCAAAAGCTGGCGCAATATCTATTACGTGATCAGAAAGAATGGACGCCAGAAAAAATTAATAGCGTCATAAAAGCCGATAAGGAACAAAGCGTTACAGTAAAAAACCCCGAGCCTGTATATATTACTTATAACACGGCATGGGTGGATGAGAATGGCAAACTTAATTTCCGTAATGATATTTACGGACACGATAAGGAAACAATGGAAAGAATGTTTAAAAAAGCGGGATAGATAATCTTTTACTGGATGTCAAGCGGTTGCACGAATAGAGACCTTATTCTTGTAACCGCTTTTTTAGATGATACCGTGCTACACATGCAGGTGAATAATGCTTAAAATAGCGTTCCTTTGATGAGGAAAATATTGCATCAAAACATTTTCCTTTAGAAGTGAGAGATTTTACACCTTAATACTCTTGAGCCTTGGTAAAGAAAATTGTTGTTATTGGACCGGAGTCAACCGGCAAAAGCACTTTATGCGAGCAGTTAGCCGATCACTACAAAACAATTTGGTGCCCTGAGTTTGCCCGTGAATATCTTTTAGAAAAAGGAATGAATTACTCATTTGAAGACCTGCTGAAAATTGCACACGGACAATTAGAATTGGAAGACACGATGCAAACGCTGGCAAAAAACAACCTTTATTTCATTGATACAGATATGTACGTCATGAAGGTTTGGTGCGAGGTGGCCTTTGAGCAATGCCACATCTGGATATTGAAACAAATTGCACAACGCAGGTACGATTTCTACCTTTTATGCAATGTCGATCTTCCTTGGCAGGCCGATGCATTAAGAGAATATCCAGACTTAAATTTTCGTAAAAAGCTTTTTAGCACCTATAAGGATATTGTTATTAACAGCAATGCCATGTGGGCCGAAATTTCCGGCACAGACATACAGCGTTTGCAAATGGCAACGGGTATTTTGGATACGGTGTTTAAGAAGAAGTGAATGGCGAATGGCCAATACTGAATTGATATGTGTTACCCTTTTTAGGCTATCAAAAGAATCCTGAAATTTAAAACACTTCATTCACTATTTATTCAAGACTATTTTATGATCTTTTGCAGATCCTCATCACCCTCCAGGTTATTCATCTGTTGTAAGATCCAGCCGGCCTTTGTTATTACATAAGGCGATGCCGGCTTGACCGTATATTTTTTGGGATTGGGTAAACAGGCTGCGATCATAGCGGCTTCACGACGGGTTAATTTTTTAGCAGGCTTTTTAAAATAATATTGTGCTGCTGCTTCTGCGCCAAACACACCTTTGCCCATTTCAATCACATTCAAATACACTTCGAGTATTCTTTTTTTCCCCCAGATCCATTCGATCATTTTTGTAAAATAAATTTCCAGTCCTTTCCTTATCCAATCTCGTCCCTGCCACAAAAAAACATTTTTAGCTACCTGCTGGCTAATTGTGCTGGCACCACGAATGCGGTTTGGCTTTTTCTTGTTGTGGTTCATGGCTTTTTCAATGCTCTTCCAATCAAAGCCGCCATGGTCGGGAAAAATTTGATCTTCAGATGCAATGACAGCCAGCTTTATGTTGTAAGATATTTCATCGCCATCCACATAATCTCTCTTTAGTCCATCGCCGCCGATCCAGCTTTGCAGTTGCGTAAGTGTAACAGGCGGATCAACCCATTTTAAAATAATGATGTAAAATAGTTGCAGCAGAAAAAGTGTAATAAAAATCCTTTTTACCCACTTCCAAAAAACCGAGCCTTTTGATTTTGATTTCATCCGCAAGTTTTTAGTTGTTTTTTTGACCGGATGGAATCTTGCAAATATCTGCACTGCTGTAATAAAAGATGCTGCTTGGTTCCATAGATACGATTTTACTGCAGAAAGATAATAACAATACCGAAACCAATTAATATCACACCGTTTACCTGGTTAATGCGGTGAATATTGTGAGGTGTTAAACGCTTGCGGATTTTATTAGCCAGCAATACTTTTATTATATCAGCCAGCAATGCCAGGAACAAGGCTGTTCCAAAAATAATCAGGCGGTGCTGCAAGCTGTTACCAATAAACGTAGTGGCCGTAGTAAGCCAGAAAATGATGATGCCAGGGTTAAAAATATTCATTACAAAACCGGTAGTAATTAATTTCAGATAATCAGTTGTTTTAAAAACAAAAGACTGTTCGCCCTCTGCATTTACTTTTACTTTTTTGAAAAACAAATAATACACACCAACAAGAATTAAAAAGACACTGGCTACGGTAGCCAACATTTTTTTATGCGTATTGAGCTCATCAAATAAATTAGTGAAAAGGTTAGCTACTACCACCAATAAAATGTCGCTTAGCGAAATGCCGGCAATAAAAGCCAGGCCGCCTTTGGTACCATTGTTCAGGCTTTGCTTAATTACCGTAAACACAATGGGGCCCACCGAAATGGCCAGCAGCAAACCAAGCGTTATTCCTTTTAATAAAGAATCCATTATGGTATGTAAAAGTGTGAAGTTAGCAGTACAGAATGAATCAAAATCTACACTTAAAAATTATCGATGCAATAATAAATTCAGAAATAGCTTTCAGCAAATGTGTATCTCATTTCTCACCAATTTCAACTTTAGCTCTTGCTTTCATAATGTTCACTCAAAAATTCATTCCACTCTTGCAAAATCTTTCCTTTCAACACTCTTGGAAATTTGTGTTGTCCCCCCACCTTGCCTTTCGTTTCCATGAATTTCATAAAAGCCTGTTCCGGCAACTTTTCTATAAACACCTCTTTTAAGGCACTGGTTCTTTCCACCGCATAATCATCGTTGAGCTGGCAAAGGTGTTGGTCAATTTTTTTGATCAGTACATTCGGGTCTACATCATCGTCGCAGGCTATGTACCATTTATGAGCAAAAAGGTTTTCGTAAGGAAATCCAACCACGGTAAACTCGGGAATTGAAATATTCAATTCTTCGCTAACCATTTGCACCGCCTTGTTCATATTCTCCACGCTTAAATGTTCGCCTACAAGACTTAAAAAATGTTTGGTTCTCCCTGTGATCACCACTTCTTTTCTTTCTGCATCAACAAAGCGCAGTGTATCGCCAAGTAAGTAGCGCCATGCGCCTGCATTGGTGCTCATCAACAAAGCATAATCCTTTCCTTCTTCTACTTCGTGTATCATTAACGCTTCGGGGTTGTCAATCATTTTTCCTTCAGCATCAAAATTTTTTGAATCAAAAGGCACAAATTCCATGAAGATATTATTGTCAAGCACCAGTTTCATTACCCTGGCATTTTCATTGTATTTATAAACAATAAAACCCTCGCTCGAAAAATAATTTTCGATGTATACAATCGGTTTACCCAATAGTTTTTCAAACCCTTTTTTATAGGGTTCAAAAGACACACCGCCGTGCACAAAAAATCCAAGATTGGGCCAGATGTCGTGGATGGTGTTGACCTTATAATGTTCAATGATCATCTCCATACACATTTGGCACCAGGCGGGCACGCCTACTATGTAACCAATATCCCACGAAGGCGCCTTTTCAACGATCTCATTCAATTTTTCATTCCAGTCTTTTATTTTGGCAATGCGGCCACCGGGTTTATAAAATGTTTGAAACCAAAAAGGCCTGTTCTTTGCCAGGATACCGCTTAAATCGCCGGCATACCAACCTGCTTTGCCTTTTTGCAGATCGGTGGCGCCACCCAGCATTAAAAATCCTTTGGTTACAGCATTACGTGGTAAATGCTCGTAATTAAAAACAGAAATAAGCTGGCGTATGTAATTGATGCGGTTGCTGCGCAACATGTCTTTTGTTACAGGAATGTATTTGCTTGCCGACTCCGAAGTGCCAGAACTTAATGCATAAAATTTTATTTTTCCCGGCCATGTAATATCGGGCACGCCTTCCAGTGTTTTCTTCCACCAGCATTCGTAAATTTTATTGTAATCGTGTACGGGCACCTGCTGTTGAAATTCTTTGCCAATATGTTTGGACAATAGTATTTCGTCGAAACGGTATTGTTGGCCAAACTCAGTGAAACGGGCTTTTTTCAATAATTTTTTTAATACGGCCAGTTGCTGCCTTCGCGGATCATTTTGCGGCAGGCGCAGGGCGGCAGCTATTGCTTTAGGAAGTTTTATATCAATGATCCTTGCCATTCGTTACAACCGTTAGTGTTATCAATAAAGGTACCAATTGTGCTCAGCGAAAAGAAGAAGCACCCAAATCTTTATAGCCCGCAAAAATAGCTTTTACATCATTTAAAGGTTCATAGTCATGTGCATACCAGTAATCAACCGTTTTTAAACTTTCATCAGATACTACGTCTTTACCATTTTTTGTCAATCCGTTTGAACCTAAAACACCTTCACGCAAATGTGGAAGTGCAGAAGATGGAATGATATACCCTATCCATGTTTTTTTGCCCGTCAATACATCAAAGCAGTTTTTAAAAAAATGTAGCGGTTTTTTTACACCAAAAAAATGTAGCGGGAAGGTGATGAAGAAGAGCAGAGAAGTGGTTATATCAAGCAATCGTTTGATTCTTTTATTGACTGCTTTTGATAAATTGAAATCCACATCCGCTGACCATATTTGCCCGCTGGATGTACTGGCATCGCTGCTAACAATGCTTCCGCTGCACGCCGCATGAAATCGGGCCCTTATAGTGTATGGCATTTGCGGCAATTGGCCTATGATGTTTTTATAAGACAGGCTTTCGGCACAAAAAATAATTTCTTTTGCATTCAACGCCTTTGCTGCATTGCTAATACCCTTCAACTCTGCAACCGAAGCTTCTTCACTATCATTAATTGCAACACGCCCAATAACCTTTTCTGCAAAGCCTTTTTGAGCTAAAAAATTTTTTGTTTCGGCAAATTCTTTTTCGGAAGCAGCTATTAAAATAAAAGGCTGTGATATTTTATTTGCAGCTTGCAAAAGCAATCCGGCTTTTATAAGCAACCAGCGCAAAGCGCTGATCAGTACAAAAGAAAGCAGGGCACCAAATACCACAATGCCCCTGGAAAAACGCAGGGTTTCTGGCAACAAGGCGTAAGCAGCCAACAATACAAGCGTAGCAATGAATGTAGAACGAATAAGATTTTTTGTTTGATAGTACCTGTCGTACAAGCCGGCGTAGTACGCTACAATGAGGTACACCGCGGTAAATGCGGGAAAAGAAATCAGCAATAACTTACCGGGAAATATTATGCCCGTCCTGATGTAGTTCACCCATACTTCCTTGGTGAGCCAAAAAGAAAAAAGAATAAGCAGTGCATCCATTACCGGCAAGCCAATCCATTTTATGAATTTGGCAATGGAAGTAATGGCGGCCCTGATCCATATTGCCAACTGAATAATTGTTGTGAAGGCGCTGGCCTCTGTTCCGCCGTAATGCTTGCACACGAACAGGCTCATGGCGCTGTAAAACATTCGTACATAATTCAGACTTCCGCGTTTGGTACTCTCGCCTTTAAAATGAATGATCGTGGTTTGTGCCACATAGTAATTTTTATATCCTGCTTTCTGAATGCGGTAGCTCAGGTCAACGTCTTCTCCATACATAAAAAAAATTTCATCAAAACCACCAACCTTATCCAGCACCTCTTTTTTTACCATCATAAAAGCACCCGCCAGCACATCCACTTCGTGATCTTTATTTTTATCTAAATGCCCAAGATGGTAACGGCTGAAGATTTTTGAATGAGGAAACAATCTTGATAAACCGGTCAGCTTATACAAAGAAGTTACCGGCGAAGGAAAGGACCGTTTTGACTCTTTTAAAAAATTACCGCTGCCATCCAGCATTTTTACGCCAATAGCACCACAATCATCGTGCTTTTGAAAAAAAGAAATGCAAGTAGAAAAGCTATCTTCCGCAACAATGGTATCGGGGTTTAAAAACAAAACATATTCGCCCGAAGCATGAGCCAGGCCCTTGTTGCAGGCCTTGCCGAATCCCGTATTTGATCCGTTGGCTATAAATTTTACTTCCGGAAATTTTGGCTTTAGGTATTCGATACTCCCATCGGTGGAATGGTTGTCGACAACTATAACTTCTGCATCCATCTGCACAACAGCTTTCCGGACAGAACAAAGACATTGCTCTAAAAAGTATTTTACATTATAGTTGACTATGATGATGGAAAGCTTCAATGGCGACAATAGTATGCGGACAAACCTACAAGAATATCGAACAAGGAACAAGGAATGTTGAACGGGAAAACAGAAATAGAAAACCGGGCATATGCCAGAACCTCAAACTAAAAAGCCGAAACTATAAACTACTTTTGCAGATGCTCAAAAACACCTTGTTGCAGGCTGTGCATGCTGCGGCTGATGAAATCAGGAGGTTCAACGACCTTGACATTAAAATCTCTAAAAAAGAAGGCGTCAATAATTTGGTTACGGAAGTAGATCATGCATCAGAAAAAGTGATCATCGAAACCATCAAAAAAAACTTTCCAGGCCATCATATTCTAAGTGAAGAGTGCGGCGACCTGGTTCAAAACTCAGAATATAAGTGGATCATAGATCCCATTGACGGAACTGTAAACTTTGCACATCGTATTCCTATCTGTTGTACTTCCATCGGTATTGAACAGAATGGGAAAATGATTTTAGGTGCTATTTATAATCCTTTTCTCAACGAATTTTTTGTTGCAGAAAAAGGTTGCGGCGCAACTTTAAACGACAAAGCCATCAGCGTAAGCAAAAAAGAAAAAGTAGAGAATGCCTGTTTGGTAACCGGTTTCCCTTATACTTATTTGGATGAACCTAACGGGCCCTTGCAGGTATTTGAACGTTTCATTAGAAGAGGGGTGCCGGTAAGAAGATTGGGTTCGGCAGCTGTTGACCTGGCGTGGGTGGCTTGTGGCAGGTTCGATGGTTTTTACGAACATAAATTACAAGCCTGGGACAGCGCTGCCGGTTTTTTAATGGTAGAAGAAGCGGGTGGAAAAGTAACAGATTTGAATGGTGGTGAATATTCGCCTTACCAGCCTGGAATCGTTGCCAGCAACGGGGTTATCCATGAGGATCTGGTGCAGTGGGTGAAAGGAAATGTTTGATGTGCGATGTTCGGTGTACGATGTGGAATGTTTAGTGTAACTTCTATTAAAAAACGCCATGACTTCTGAAGACATGAAACAACGTACTAAAAGTTTTGCTTTTGAAACAGCACGGTTTATTATGCAATTAGAATATTCCATAGTTAATAAGGCTTACTCAAACCAGTTAATACGGTGTAGTAGTTCCTTGGGCGCCAATTATAGAGCGGTCAGAAGGGCTAAATCAAAGGCCGACTTTATAAATAAATTGAAAATCGTAGAAGAGGAATTAGATGAAAGTTTATTTTTCTTAGAACTCCTGGTTGAATTTAATCAACATAAAAAAGATATTATTCAGAAATTAATGAAAGAAGCTGAAGAGTTATTGCGCATTATTGTTGCCACGTTAAACACTGCCCGCAATAATAAAACATCGAATCCTTAACATCATACATCATTACATCGTAAATCGTACAATAAATGGACAGAACAGAAGTTTCAACCCTTGGCGAATTTGGCCTCATTGACCATCTCACAAAAAATATAGAAATACGAAACGCTTCAACCATTGTTGGCGTTGGTGATGATGCCGCTGTCATTGACCATTTTGGAAAGCAAACTGTTATTACCAATGATCTTTTGATTGAAGGCGTACACTTTGACTTAATGTATACGCCGTTGAAACACCTGGGGTATAAAACTGTTGTAGTAAATGTTAGCGACATCTGCGCTATGAATGCTACACCAACACAGATTATTTTAGGCATCGGTTTTAGCAACCGCTTTAGTATAGAAGCCCTGGATGAATTTTATGAAGGCGTATATGCGGCTTGCGAGCACTATGATGTGGATTTAATTGGCGGCGACACTTCTTCCTCACAAAAGGGATTCATTATCTCCTGTACTGCCATCGGGGAAGTGGCGCCTGACAAATTTGTAAAAAGAAGCGGTGCGCAAAAAGGCGACCTGCTTTGTGTTAGCGGCGACCTGGGCGGAGCCTATTTGGGCTTAACACTTTTAGAAAGAGAAAAAAAGATCTTTCTTGAAAGCCCGGCCGTACAACCCGATCTCGAAGGCGAAAAATATGTTGTTGGCAGAATACTGAAACCCGAGGCAAGAAAAGATGTCATTGCTTTTTTAGCAGCCAATAACATCACACCCACTTCAATGATAGATGTGAGTGATGGATTAAGCTCCGAGATACTTCATATTTGCAAGCAAAGCGAGGTGGGGTGCGTTTTGTACGAAGAAAAAATTCCAATTGCAGAAGACACAAAAAATGCAGCCTTTAAATTTAATCTTGATCCGACGGCCTGCGCCTTAAGTGGTGGAGAGGACTACGAACTGCTGTTTACCATCAGGCAGGATGATTATGATAAGATTACCACAACAGAAGAAATAAGTGTGATTGGATACATAACCGATGCCGAAGCCGGCGCTCATATTTTTACAAAAGGCGGCAACAAGTACCCGATTACGGCACAAGGTTGGAACGCATTCAAATGAGGCAGTGAACCTATGAAAAGACTTCTTCCACTTATACTGGTTCTGTTTGTTGCGAGCAGTTGTGCTGTCAGCAAAAAATATGATCCTTCCAGAAAATTTTCGCCACGGGAGCTAAAAGAAGACTATACACTTTTCCGGAGCATATTGGAGGAGTCGCACCCAAGCCTGTATTGGTACACGCCCAAAGACAGTATTGATTACTACTTTGAAACCGGCTACAACAAGTTGAATGATTCTTTGCCTGAGTATAAATTCAGAAATATATTAAGCTATGTTGTGGCCAAATTTCGTTGTGGTCATACCAGTGTAATGTCTTCTGAAGCCGCTATAAGATATTCGGGTAAAACAAGAAGTTATGCGCTGCCACTTAGTATAAAAGCCTGGCCCGACACGGTGATGGTTACTTTTAACCTGAATAAAAAAGACAGCAATGTAACGCCGGGTGTTTTGATTCAATCAATTGAAGACAGGCCCATTGGGTCAATTGTAGATTCTTTTTTTACTTATTTGTCCGGTGATGGTTATAATACAACGCACAAGTATCAAACTCTGAGTAATGGGGGCATGTTTCGCAATATGTATGGCTCCATTTATGGCTTGCGCAAAAAAATGAAAGTTGATTATGTTGATACTGCCGGCCATTTTAAAACAGCTATGGTTGATGTGTACAATCCAGCTGCCGATACGCCACACGCAAAACCGCCGGTTAAAAAATTTTCAAGAAAAGAAAGGAAAAAAATGATTCTGCGGGCTACCCGCAATATGGAAATTGATACAAGCCTAAATACCGGCTTCATGGAAGTGAATGGCTTTACAAAAAATTTCAGCCTTAGGAAATTCTTCAGGCAGTCGTTCAAAAAATTAAAGAAAGAAAATGTGCAGCATTTGGTAATTGATGTAAGGGGTAACGGCGGCGGTAGCGTAGTGCTTTCTAATCTACTTACAAAATATATTGCCGACAAACCATTTAAAATTGCCGACTCTATTTATGCGCTGCACCGAAAAAGCCATTATCATAAATATATTGACAACTATTTGCAAAGCCGTTTGTTCCTGCTTTTCCTGGCACGAAAAAAGAATGATGGTCATTATCATTTTAAATATTACGAGAGAAAATATTTCAAGCCCAAAACAAAGAACCATTTTAATGGCGATGTGTATGTACTAACAGGCGGCAACACGTTTTCGGCAGCTACACTTTTTGCCAAAACCTTGAAGAATCAAAACAATGTAACCATTGTAGGCGAAGAAACAGGCGGCGGCGCTTATGGTAATACAGCCTGGCTCATTCCCGAAGTAACATTGCCGCACACAAAAGTTCGTTTTCGGCTGCCGTTATTCCGCCTGGTTATTGACAAAGATGAACAAAAAGGAAGGGGCGTGATACCGGAAGTTGAATCTTTGCCAACAGCAAATGACATTCGCCGCAATGCAGATTTTAAAATGGAAAAGGTGATTGAATTGATCAAAGAAAAAAACATTGCGCAATAATGCAGCAATAAATAAATTGCCAGCCTTCTAACTTTTTAAAACGAACTACGTAAAAATTTCAAACTTGTCTGCATCTTTCCAAAAGGGAAATTTTTCTCTTGCCTGTTGTAAATTTTCTTTATCAAGCGTAATGGTAAACACATCTTCTTCGTGTTCTTTTTGATACAGTATTTCTCCCAGCGGATCAATAACCATACTATTGCCGCTGTAGTAAATATCATTACCATCTTTGCCTACACGGTTTACGCCAATTACATAACATTGGTTTTCGATAGCCCTCGCACGCAATAAAGTTTTCCATGCGGCAACCCGTCGTTCGGGCCAGTTAGCTACATAAATCAAAACATCATATTCAAAATTTTGCTGCCTGTCAAACTGCTGCCTTGCCCAAACGGGAAACCGCAGATCGTAACACACCAGCAAGTGAATTTTCCACCCGTTCACAGATGCAATCAATCTTTGCGTTCCCGAAGTATAATGCTGATCTTCTTCGCCGTAGGCAAAGAGATGTCGCTTATCGTACTGTCCACATTGCCCGTTGGGCAACACCCATAAAAGCCGGTTGTAATAATTTTTATTTTCTTCAACAATAAAGCTTCCTGTAATGATGACCTTTCTTTCTGCTGCAAGTTGTTTCATCCATTCAACGGTTTTGCCGCTCATGGCTTCTGCCAGTTGTTCCGGCCTCATGCTAAAGCCTGTGCTGAACATTTCGGGCAATACAACTACCTGGGTTTTTTCTTTTATGTTCTTGATTTTTTCATAAAACATCTTCAAGTTTGCTTTCTTATCTTCCCAATGGAGCACAGATTGTATCAGCGTAAATGTGAGCTTTGACATGATGCAAAAAAAAGCATTAATTTTCAGCTAAGCGTATATCAAAACCCAAATAAACTTTCGATGGTTTTTAGAGAAGCTCTCCTTGCGGACGTACAGCAAATACAACGGGTAAGGCATGCTGTAAAAGAAAATGTTTTATCAAATCCCGCATTGGTAAGTGATAAAGACTGCGAAGAATACTTAAACGTTCGTGGCAAGGGCTGGGTTTGTGAAACCGGAAAAAAGATTGTTGGCTTTGCGATTGCAGATTTAAAAGATCACAATATCTGGG
>JBQCHB010000569.1:0-26756 GCA_051955075.1 Flavisolibacter sp. | reverse complement strand
AAGATTCGATCAATTGGAGCAAAGCTTCTTTTTTGCCGGGCCATTCATCGTCAATAATGCTGAAAACTACTGTATCTCTAACCGTTCCATCTGCATGAAGTCCGTGCTTGCGCAAAACTGCCTCTTTTACGCCGCCAATTTTTTCAACCGCTTTTTGGGAACGAATATTTTGATGCGCCACATCAAACTGCACCCTTTGAAAACCGAGGGTCTCAAAAGCGTACCGCAACAAAAGAAGTTTACATTCTTTATTTTCTTTGCCGCCCCAAACCTCCGGCACATACCAGGTATAACCAATGCTTAAACGCTTGTGCGAAGGCTCTATTCCATAATAACGTGTCATGCCGATGATCGTATCGTCGATTGATCTGCGAATTACAAAGCTGGCTTGTCCGCCTGTATGGCGGGAATCGAAAGCTGCTTCTATGTACTTGTCGAACTGCTCATCAAAGCTGTTGTTGATCAGAAGTGTTTTGGTAAATTCCCAAAGGCGTTGATTTTTGGCCAAAACTTTTAAGACCGGCACATGCGCCATTTGCAGTGGTTCAAGATAAACATGCCTGCCTTTTAACAGTGCTGCATCGATTTGCATAAATGGATGGTAGAAAATTGGCAGATGGAGAAATAATTCTTAGCTGTTGTTTATTGAAAATGGAAGATGACAGTAATCGGTTATCTATCATCTTCCACTATTATTTATTTCTTTCCAAACCTTAATTTATCAGAAGGATAATAGGCCGATGCACCCAATAATTCTTCAATACGTATCAGCTGGTTGTATTTTGCAATTCTATCAGTACGGCTGGCGGAGCCGGTTTTGATTTGGCCGCAATTCAATGCTACTGCTAAATCGGCGATGGTCGTGTCTTCTGTTTCTCCGCTCCTATGGCTCATGATGGTATTGTAACCATTATGTTGCGCCAGCGTAACAGCGTTAATGGTTTCGGTAATGGTTCCAATCTGGTTTACTTTCACCAGCAAGCCGTTGGCAATGTGTTGGTCAATGCCTTGTTGCAAGCGTTTTACATTGGTTACAAAAAGATCGTCGCCTACCAACTGTACTTTATCGCCTACTGCTTCGGTCAGCATTTTCCAGCCTTCCCAATCATCTTCAGCCATTCCATCTTCAATAGAGCAAATAGGATACTGGTTTACCCAGTTTGTCCAGTACTTGACCAGTTCTTCGCTGCTCATGCTTTTGCCATCGCTTTTGTGGAAAATATATTTGCCATCTTTATATAACTCGCTGTTAGCTGCATCCATCGCAATAAACACCTGTGAGCCGGCTTTATAACCAGCCGCATCAATAGCCGCTAAAACTGTTTCAATGGCTTCTTCGTTAGAGCCAATGTTCGGAGCAAAACCACCCTCATCACCCACATTGGTGCTGTAGCCCTTTTTCTTCAATACAGATTTCAGTGCATGAAAAATTTCAACGCCCCAGCGCAGTCCTTCGCTAAAAGAAGAAGCGCCAACAGGCATTACCATAAATTCCTGGAAGTCTATTTTGTTATCGGCATGTGCACCACCATTTAAGATGTTCATCATGGGTACAGGAAGCGTTTTAGCATTGGTACCGCCAACATAGCGAAACAGCGGCAATGCGGCTTCTTCGGCAGCAGCTTTGGCTACAGCCATACTCACAGCCAGCATAGCATTGGCACCCAACTTACTTTTGTTTTCAGTGCCATCCAGTTCAATCATTAGCTGGTCAATGCCGGTTTGATCAGCCACATCGTAACCAACCAGTTCAGGGACAATGATGTCGTTTACATTTTCTACTGCTTTTAAAACCCCTTTGCCTAAGTAAACTTTTTTATCATTATCACGCAATTCTACAGCTTCGTGTACGCCTGTGCTGGCGCCGCTTGGCACTGCTGCTCTTCCAAAAGCACCATCATCAGTTATTACATCTACTTCTACGGTTGGATTTCCACGGCTGTCAAGAATTTGACGGGCAAAAATTTCGGCTATGTTACTCATGTTTGATTGAATATTAAAAATTAAGATTGACTATTTATTAACCGGCAAATCGTTCTATCCGGCAACGCTGTTTCTTTTGTTCTCAAATTTATAAAGCAAGCAAATATTCAAAGCACATTAATTGTGCAGTTCAACCAGGAATCAGGCTTTCAATTTTCCAACTGGCAGGTATTACAGCAGTCGAACTGTCGCGGTTGCCTGGAACGTCTCTTTCGCTTTGCAAAGAAACGATGTTGGCACAACGCAGCAAAGAGAAAATCAGAAAAGCATAAAATCAGTACAATGGCAAGAATTTGCAGTTATTGAATTTCAGCCGCAATGCGTTTCTTTGTTTTATGAACGGGCAGCTATTATCATCGCTCCAGGCTTTGCCGTATTATTTTAAAACCGGCGCCACCCATAGCTATTCGTTCAGAAAGCAGCAACTTCAAAAATTAAAAGCGGCTGTTCTTCAACACGAAAAAGAATTGCACGAAGCTTTATACACCGATCTCAAAAAAAGCGTTGAAGAAAGCTGGGTAACCGAAACGGGGTTTTTAATTGCCGAGATCAATCATACACTAAAGCATTTAAAAAAATGGATGAAGCCCCAAAAGGTTGCTACCAATCTTTTAAACTTTCCCGGCAAAAGTTTCATTTATAAAGAACCGCTGGGTGTTATTCTCATCATCGGGCCGTGGAATTACCCTTTGCAATTATTGCTTACGCCATTAGTTGGCGCCATAGCTGCCGGTAATTGTGCCGTGCTAAAGCCAAGTGAATTTGCACCTGCAACAGCGACAGTGATGAAAAAAATAATTGAAGAAAATTTTTCCAAAGAATATGTTTTGTTCGTGGAAGGCGACGGCGCTGTTGTAGTTCCGCAGATGATGAACCATTTCAGGTTCGATCATGTTTTTTACACGGGCAGTACCGCAGTAGGCAAATTAATTTATGAAATGGCAGCAGCGCAATTGGTACCTGTCACCCTGGAACTTGGCGGCAAAAGTCCTTGCGTGGTAGAAAGCGATGCCAATATAAAAGTGGCAGCCCGCCGCATCGCCATGACAAAATTTTCTAACGCAGGCCAAATGTGCGTGGCGCCGGATTACATGTTAGTGCATCAAACGGTAAAAGAAAAATTTGTACAGGAACTAAAAACAACAATCACTCAGTTTTTTTCCGAAGATGCTTCTTCCAGTTATAATTACGGAAAGATTATCAATGAAAAACAGTTCAACCGCCTGGCAAATTATTTGCAACAGGGAAAAATCATTTATGGTGGCAGGTATGATGCTGCTCTTCGTTACATTGAACCGACCTTGTTAGAAGATGTTGATTTGAATACCGCTGTAATGGGTGAAGAAATTTTTGGTCCTGTGCTTCCTATTATTTCCTTCGCAACATTTGAAGAAGCGAAAAATATTATCAATAAAAATCCCAACCCTTTAGCTTTTTATGTTTTCACTGAAAGCAGTAAAAAAGAAAAGCAGTGGATAGAAAAAATTCCGTTTGGCGGTGGCTGTGTCAATAACGCCAGCTGGCATTTAACCAATTTTAATTTACCATTTGGCGGCAGAGGCAATAGTGGCATTGGCAGTTACCACGGCAAATATTCTTTTGATGCTTTTAGCCATCAAAAAGCAGTAATGAAAACACCTTCCTGGTTTGATCCTAAAATTAAATACCCGCCGTTCAAAGGCAAGCTTAATCTTTTTAAAAAGATCATCAGGTGACCCCGCAGGGACTCGAACCCTGGGCCCGCTGATTAAGAGTCAGCTGCTCTACCAACTGAGCTACGGAGTCTGTAATTGCAAATTATGCTAAAATAATGGTGGGATAGCCGGATAAAAGTTGCTCATCATATTTTGCAATTGTCTGGTCATTCTCCTGTTATTACAACATCATCAGAACTTTGCACTTCATCAACCATTGCTCTTCTTTCGCCAATTTGCTGGCGCCACATGGCATAATACAAACCTTTTTGCTGCAGCAATTCGTTATGAGCTCCCACTTCTACAATCTTCCCTTTTTCCAAAACGTAGATTACATCAGCATGCATAATGGTAGATAAGCGGTGTGCAATGAGTATGGTAATTTGTTCTCTTGCTTCCGAAATATCACGGATGGTATTGGTAATATCTTCTTCGGTTAATGAATCAAGCGCAGAAGTGGCTTCGTCGAAGATCAGCAACCGCGGATGGCGCAGTAAAGCCCTTGCAATGGAAATACGTTGTTTTTCACCACCCGATAACTTCATTCCGCCTTCTCCTAAAATCGTGTTGATGCCTTTGGAAGAACGGCTCAATAAATATTCACACGAGGCTTTGTGCAATGCTTCTAAAATTTCTTCATCGGTTGCGTCGGGCTTTACAAACAACAAATTTTCTTTAATAGTGCCGGCAAATAATTGTGTATCCTGCGTTACAAAACCAATTTGCCTGCGCAGTTCATTATATCTTATTTGAGAAGATGGTTGTTCATTAAAATAAATTTCCCCGCTGGCAGGCAAATACAATCCCACCAACAATTTCACCAGCGTA
The DNA here is from genome assembly GCA_051955075.1 of Flavisolibacter sp. Lineage (GTDB taxonomy): Bacteria > Bacteroidota > Bacteroidia > Chitinophagales > Chitinophagaceae > Flavisolibacter. Next base: position 22,251 of record JBQCHB010000569.1, on the reverse strand, counting down.
GATTTTCCCGAACCCGATGGCCCTACAAAAGCAATGGTTTCACCTGTTTGCACACGAAAAGAAATGCCATCCATAGCATTGTGTGCTGCTGTTTTATGCCTGAATACTACATCCTGGAAACGAATGTTTTTTAATTCGCCAATGTCTATAGGATTTTCAGGTCTTTTCTCAATAGGCTTGTGCATTAGTATATCGAAACTATTAATGGAAGCTTCTACTTCGCGATAACTAAGAATGATGTTTCCGAGATCCTGCAAAGGGCCAAAAATAGAAGTGGAAATAAACTGCATGGTAATAAGTTCACCGGTTGTCAGCACTTTTCTGAAAATAAGCCAAAGCAGAATAAATAAGATGGATTGCTTCAATATGCTAAGCGTGGTGCCCTGCATGAAAGTTAGTGAACGGACTTTTTTTACTTTCACCATTTCCAGCTCAAATATTTTCAGCGTTTGTTCCTTCAACCTTCTGATCTCCGGAAATGTAAGACCTAAACTTTTTACTAATTCAATGTTACGCAATGATTCGGTGATAACACCCGACATCCGGTTGGTTTCGCGGTTGATAGATCGTTGTGTAGTTTTTATCTTTTTACTGAGCAATCCTGTAAGCGACCCTAACACCAAAATGCCAATTACAAAAACAGGAATAAGCATCCAGTTTTTAGTGACGGAATACCAGATCAAAAAACCAATACCCACTACAGATGAAAACAAAATATTGATGAACGAATTGATAAACTGCTGTGTATCGGTCCGCACTTTTTGCAGCACTGATAAGGTTTCGCCGCTTCGCTGTTCTTCAAACTCCTGGAAGGATAAGCGCAGTGTTTGTTTTAACCCGTCATTAAAAATTTGCATGCCAAACTTTTGCACCGCCAGCCTTGTAAAATAATCCTGGAAAGCTTTGGCAATGCGTGCCAGCAGCGCTATGGCAATGGCAACACCCAGCCACCACAACACACCTTTTACCAACTGATCCTCGGTTCGTGTACCGGGATTGGTAGCATATTCATCAATGATTTTACCGAAAATAACAGGATCAACAAGGCTTAGCAACTGGCTTATACCTGCAAGTAATAAAGAAACCAAAATGAGCCACCGCTGCGGCTGTAAGTACTTCCATAATATCTTCATAAAAAAATAGTGAACTGCAAAAAGCAAGCCTTATGGTTGATGACGAACACGATAAGCTAAAGAGATCTGCACAATCAATAACCTGCTGTAATCCTTATCATTTCCTTATTTGGAAGAATATTGTGATTACGCATCAGCACCATTGTTGTGCAGGTATTTCCGCATCAGCCAATCTCTTTGCATATCATTGCCTAATAAAAAAATCGTTTCATCAAATTTTTCAAATCCCCATTTGGTATAAAAATCAATAGCCCTTTGGTTCTTTTCCCATACACCAAGCCATAACACTTCTTTGCTTCTCTCATTGGCTACGTCAATGCTTGCCTGCATTAAAATCTTACCAACACCTTTTCCTGTCATGTTTTGCATTGCATAAATGCGTGCAATTTCCATCGCCTTATTGTTACCTAAAGAAGCCGGCGCCTTCGATTCGCGAATTTTTATATAACCGGCCACTTCATCGCCGTTATAGGCCAACAAAAAAATATTTTCAGGGCTGCCTACTTCCATCATCAGCTTTCCTTTGGTAAACTGCTCTCTAAGAAACTTGTCCATATCTTCCTTGGTGTTATCGGCTGCAAACGTTTCATAGAAAGTCTGCCGGCTAATGTCGGCAATCAATTCAGCATCTTGTTTCGTAGCATAGCGAAGTGAAAAATTCATAAAGTAAATTTCGTTTATTGGGGATTGTGAAAATAAATTTTAGCGCATTAATATCATGTCTATACATTTCACTATTCGGGAAATGAATGCGGTTACAAAAAATTTATGGCAGCAACACATGGCAGTGCATAAGGTTTATCTTCGCTATAATGGATGACGAATACTACATGAAGCAAGCCTTACTGCAGGCGCAAAGAGCATTTGAAGAAGATGAAGTGCCTGTAGGCGCCGTTGTTGTTTTAAATAACAGGATCATTGCAAGAGGCTATAACCAGGTAGAAAAATTAAATGACCCGACAGCACATGCAGAGGTTATAGCACTGACATCGGCTTTTAATTTTTTAGGAAGCAAATATTTGCCTGAAGCGACATTATACGTTACCGTTGAACCCTGCCTCATGTGTGCCGGCGCTTTGTATTGGAGTAAGATTGGCCGTGTAGTGTATGGCGCTTCGGATGAAAAAAATGGTTATCTGCACGTCACAAAAGAAACTTCACCCTTTCATCCAAAAACAGAATTGACAAAGGGCGTTTTAAAAGAAGAAGGTGCGGAGTTAATGAAGAACTTTTTTAAACAAAAAAGATAAGGGCCGCCTCAGAAACGGCCTTTATCTTTAGAAATTAATTATCCCACCAAAGTTTTTGATCCAAACTTACAGAAGGCACGTTTTTTCCGTTGCTTGAGATTTCATTTATTGGGTAGCTCAGCCTGCGAATAAAAGTACTTAATGCAGCATTGATAGGAAGACTAAAATCTTTATACATATAATCCATTCTGCGCATATCATCCCATGTCACAGGACTAAGGAAAAGAGCTATGTACTTTTCTTTCATAATCAAGGGAAGAGTAAGATTATCTGCACCGACAGCTACTGCCGGATCGCTGAGATAGCGGTTAATAGCTGTATCAGCAACATTCATTTTTTTCATGCTAGCTCTTATGCCTTCAAGATAAGCATCATAAGCATCAGGTTTATCTGCTTTTCTAAAATAAGCTTCCGCTTCAATAAACTTCGTTTCGGCAAAAGTTATAATCTGAAGAGGGGAATTATCACTGGAATACCATTTTCCTACAGCAAGGTATGATTCTTCATGGCTTGTACCCGTGCCAACACGCCCTTTTCCATTTTCTGTACCCCTGTAATCACCAAATTTTGTTGTGTCGGTAATCAACGGTAACCTCGGATCGAAAACACCATAAGTAGTTCCATCCATTGCGTTAACCAAATAGGCTGACAGCCAGCCGTCGAGCACCAAGCCGGCATTATTTATAGCTACTTGTGCCCAGGGGTTTCTCACCTGGAAAGAAGTAACCTGCGCATCATCATTATTACTGGTATATGCCTGTGTTAACTCAGTTAATATTGCATTGGCATCGTATTGCGGTGTTTTAGAAAGTTGATTCAGCATCCGGGCTTTAAGCGCATGAGCAGTTTTTATCCATGCACCGGCGCTACCTCCGTGAATAAAGTCGCTACTTGCATCAAGCTCTCCCGCAGCATCCGGTTGCTGCAACGCTGCTATACCGCGATCAAGCAACGCAATGCTTGTATCGAACAAAGACTTCTGATCATCGAAGGTTGGCGTAAGATTCTCTGCTCCTAAAAAAGCCTGGGAATATGGAATATCTCCCCAAAGATTCGTGGCCATATTAACATGCAGCGCCATTAAAACGTCAGATACGCCAACATAAGCGTTCAATCCTTTTTGAACTGCAAATTTCCGCATATCAAATAAGTCTGTCATTACATTATAGAATCCACCCCATGTGCCTGATGGATTCACTTCTTCATAAATATCTCCAGCACTTCCCGCATTTGAAGATGCCAGGTATTGGGTGTAATAAGAAGACCAGTCACTGGCATTAAAAACGTTATAAGCTGTCAAATAAGTTGTATTTGCCAACAGGCCGTTTATAGGCGGCTCCTCTGCTGCATTTGGGTTCTGATTTATATCGAGATACTTTTTGCAACTGCCGCAAATAATTGTACATGCGGAAAAGAGAAAAATATTGATAAGATTTTTTTTCATAATTGCAATTTTAAAAGCCAACATTTAGGGTGAAGATGTAACTGCGTAAGGCGGGATAAGTAAAGCCAGCAAAACCATTGGCATTACTTCCGGCAGAAGAAGAACTGGATTCCGGATCGAATCCTTTATAATCTGTGAAAAGCAGCAGGTTATTACCAGTTAAGGAAAGGCTTAAATCTTTGATAAAGGTATGAGTCAGTATTTTTGATGACAGCGAATAAGAAAGCGTTGCTGTTCTTAGCCTTACCCAGGAAGCATCTTCTACAAAGTTTTCCGAAATGCCCCTGTAAACATTTCTGTAATAACCATTCCCATAATTTACGCCATCGGGCCCTACGCTCTGTCCAAGCCACACTGCCTTAGTGTTTTTTGTACCATCAGCCAGCACGCCATCAAATACTATTGTTTGGTCTCTGTTCAAAGTAACAGCCGATTCGCCGAAGGCGGCGAGGAAGTTGGAGAATTGGTCATATTTTTCCAAACCTTGACGGGTATCCCAAAGGAAGTAAAGATTCCAGTTTTTATAACCGAAAGAATTGGCAATGCTGCCAATCCATTTAGGGTAGGCATTCCCCAGTATTTTTTGATTAGAGGTTGGTGTCAGGATGGGAAATCCATTACTACCTATCAAAAGAGGAAGACTTTTATCAGAATATAAAGGGCTCTTATTATCCTGATAACGACTCCATGGTGTACCATAAATATCGCCCACAGATTGACCAGGTACATACTTCATTGTAACTGAGGAATTAGAATATCCAAATTGACTGCCTATTACAATTTGTTCGAGACCAGGATAAATGGATAATATCTTGTTTTTGTTACGTGAGTAGTTGACTGTTATATCCCAAGAAAAATCCTTCGACTTCAAAGGACTTCCTTTTGCAGTAAGTTCAATGCCTTTGTTTTCAATTTCTCCTGAGTTAAGTGTAATAGAAGTAAAACCAGAAGAAGGCGCTAATGAAACTGGGATGATTTGATCTTTGCTGTTTGATTTGTACCAAGTGAAATTAAACCCTAACCGATCTTTGAAAAAACTTAAATCAGTACCTATTTCAAAAGTAGTTGTCCTTTCAGGTTGAAGAGAAGCCACTCCTGCAGCTGCATCCCGGCTCCAGCCAATTACACCATTAACGGGGGCATCGAATGAAGGAGAATAAGTAATGCTGGTACTATATGGAGAAGCATCTTTACCAATACCGGCTAATGAAGCTCTTAACTTGCCATAATTAATCCAACCAGGCAAATTTTTTAAGTTTTGAGAAAAAATATAACTAAGGCTGGCTGAAGGATAGAAAAATGAACGATTAGCTTCTTCGAGAGAAGATGTCCAGTCGTTTCTTCCAGTTAGGTTTAGGTAAAGAAAATTATCATAGCCAAGCGTTAAATCACCATAAGCACCAACAATGCGATAATTTTGCTGGTACTGCGCAATACTTACTTGTTTTGCATTACTTAAGTTAAACAGATTATATACATCAAGTTCATCACCCTCTGCGCTAATTCTGTTTAAACGCCTGTCCAATACATCATTTCCAACTCGAAGGGTGGTTTGAAACTTATCGGCCCAGGTTCGATCAAAAGTCAAAAATAGATTTGAATTAAGCTGTCTGTAAATTAATTGGTACTCATGAACAAAACCTAATCCATTATCATCTGCTAAAAATTCATCTGGCACTCCCTTAGGTCCTGGTGCTGTCGCAGTTCTGTTATCTCCATATTCATCCATACCCAAGAGATAACTTGCCGTAAGCCATTTAAAGGGAGAATAAGCAAAGTTTAAGCTCCCCGTAATGTGATCAACCTTAGAGCCAAACTTGTTAGTGGCCGCTAAATAAACAGGATTCCCATTACCATATGTTTTTTGTGTACCATCGGGCTTTACATAATCCCTTACATCCCAACGGGGCGCCCAATAAATCAATTCCTCGTTATAGCGGTCAGCATCATAAAAATTACCATCAGTATTTGCATAATAGATAGAAGTTCCCATCTTGAATTTGTCGCTGAACTTCAGCTGGCCACTTATACGGGCTGTTACATCCTGGTACCAAGTGAACGGAATAAGGCCGTTTTGTTTCAAATATGAAAGTGAAGATGAGAAAGTTGCCTTCTCGGTGCCACCCGAAAATGTGATCCCACTTTTGTATTGATGCCCAGTGTTATAAGCCCTTTTCCAATTATTGAAAAGTTGATCAGGATGGTTAGGGTCAATTGTTTTTGCTTGTTCAACGGTAGGGCCCCATGTTGGCCAAAAACTTACAGAGTCATACACTCCTAAATATCCTTGCGTGTATTTTAATTGAAGATCTGGAAGCTTATTTATTTTATCTATACTAACAGAAGATGTGAAGTTCACCTTTAAAGCTCCAGCCTGTCCCGATTTGGTGGTTATTACTACAACTCCATTTGCACCCCTTAATCCGTATAGAGCTGTAGCCGCACCGCCACGGAGGATATTAATACTTTCAATGTCTTCTGGATTTATATCTGATATTCGGTTGGGCATTTGTACGCCACGGCCTCCTGTAGTACCGGTTGTAAACGTGCTGTTGTCAACAGGCAAGCCATCAATTACAAAAAGCGGCTGATTATCCTTATCCGGATTTAAAGAATTCACCCCTCTAATAAGAATGCTTGCGCTTTGACCAGGCCCTCCACCGGTACTGGAAATGGTCACACCTGCCACTTTACCCTGCAAAGCATTAATAACATTAGATTGTTTTGCTTGCGTAATTTGCTTGGCATTAATTTCTTGTGACGCATATCCTAATGAGCGTACTTCACGTTTAATACCTAATGCAGTAACAACAACCTCAGACATGGCGGTATTTGAATTCAGAGAAACATTGTAGGTGTTTGAATTACCCACTTTAACTTCTTTTGTTTCCCGACCTGCATAAGAGAAGACAAGGACCGGTGATGCTCCTGATACAGTTAAGCTATATACTCCGGCTTCATTAGTAATCGTTCCATTAGTGGTTCCTTTTTGCATAACAGAAACACCACTGAGTGGAACACCTTGTTCATCATTAACAGTACCCGTTATTTGCCGAGTTTGGCTAAAAACAAAAAAAGGCATGAGAATAAAAGTAGTCATCCATGCCAGTAGCAGCGATTTCTTCATAAAGCATATTTTATGATTGGTTAAGAAATTACTTCGTTAAGCGGTTAGAAAGAAAGAGAGCAATCGCAGAATCTTGCAAAAAATTACGCATAAAACAGCAATTATGAGCAAACTGTGAAAAAATATTTTTATCTAACAGGAAAGAACACCGCAAAAACGCATATCCTCTGACTGGCTTTCGAAATAAGAAAGAATTATTTTATAAGCATCCCAATCCACTTATCCTTAATAAATTTGTGGCTCCTAAGGAAACGATAGAAAAATCTTAATTCGAAAAATTTAAAATCAAAAGTTATGGCTTTTACACTTCCCCCTTTACCGTATGCATTCGATGCATTAGAACCTCATATTGATGCGCAAACCATGCAAATTCACCATGATAAGCATCACCAGGCTTATGTAGATAATTTAAACAAGGCTATTACCGGTACACCCAACGAAAACAAAAGCCTGGATGAACTGGTGCGAAACGCAGGCAGTATTTCTCCTGCTGTTCGCAACAACGGCGGTGGGCATTGGAACCACAGCTTTTTCTGGGAAATCCTAACACCTAACGCAGGTGGAGAACCTACTGGAAAGTTGGCCGATGCCATCAACCAGACCTTTGGTTCTTTAGGCGCCTTAAAAGAAAAATTAAATACTGCAGGTGCTACACGCTTTGGAAGCGGCTGGGCCTGGCTTATTGTAAAGGACGGCAAGTTGGAAGTAACTTCAACCCCGAATCAGGACAATCCGCTAATGGACGTGGCCGAAGCAAAAGGAACACCAATTTTAGGAATTGATGTGTGGGAACATGCGTACTATTTGAAGTATCAAAACAAACGCCCCGATTACCTGAAAGCTGTGTGGAATGTGATTAACTGGAATAAGGTAAGTGAGCATTTTGAGAATGCAATAAAATAAATTCTAAAACTGAATCGCTAAATTATAAACCGTCTTTAGAGGCGGTTTTTTTGGTGCTTGTAATTTAAAGATTAAGGTTTTTTCACGGCACCGGGTCGTACCCACTGCCGCCCCAGGGATGACAGCGGCCGATGCGTTTGATGGTGAGCCAAAAGCCCTTAAACAACCCGTGCTTTTGAAAAGCTTCTACAGCATAATGCGAACAGGTAGGTGTAAAGCGGCACTTCGGTCCCAGCCAAGGAGAAATCACCCACTGGTAAATTTTAATAAGCGCAATGAAGGGAAGCGATAATATTTTAAGCAGGCTTTTCATGTGGAAGGCAATTTTTGCTGCAGCCGTTTCAGGCAATGGCTCATGGTGGCTTTTATTAAGTCAAAAGAAGCAATGGTTTTATCTGTATACATAAAGAACAGGTGAGCCTTTGTATTGGTTTGCTTCAAAGCCTCTGCCAGTTCTGCTTTTTGAAGGCGGTAAGCTTCCCGCAACAGCCGTTTGATGCGATTGCGGTCTACCGCTTTTTTGAAATAGCGTTTACTCGCTGTTACGCCTGTTTGCATCAAAGGCTGGCCGCCATCGGCCGCCGAAAAAATATAAGTAACCCGTATAGGAAACACGGCAAAACTCTTTCCACTAGCAAACAGGGTCTCTATTTGCTTGCGGCTTTTCAGCTTTTCCTTTTTCCCTAAACTAAAAGGCTTTGTCATAATTATTGTCCTGATCCTCTAAAGAAGCATTTCCACCGCAATTCAACCATTCTTTATTGCAAAATAAAAAACTCTCAACGTAAGAAAGGTTGAGAGTTTTTAGTATCGTCAAATAAGCGGACCCGGTGCTGCAGCGAAGTCCTCCATAGGAGGATTTAGGGGGGCCGTTCTTTATTTCAATTTTCTTTCGTCGCTAACGGTCAGTTTATGACGGCCTTTAGCACGGCGGCTGGCCAACACTTTCCTTCCATTAGCGGTTTGCATACGTTTGCGAAAACCATGAACTGTTTTACGGCGGCGGCGATGCGGTTGAAATGTACGTTTCATTTTAATCTGTTTTTTTCACGTTTACGAATGGTTCCGGGAGAACGGAACTGGTTCAGTTACCTACAGGTCACCACACCCGTTGGTTTTGTGAAAGGACGGCAAAGGTAGGGATGTGATGTTATATTTTAGATGGAAGATGGAAGATTTTTGGGAGAAAGCTGTTAAAATGAGCGGTTGTGAGTAGTTTGGTATTAGATAATTTGGACACGACCCTGTGTTAATACAGTTTAAAATAAATGCATATTCAATGGCTTTGATCAAAACAATAATGAGCAAGTACAGCAACTGGCATTAACTCCGATGGCACCTACTTCACAAATCTACATGCTTCGCTTCTACCCTTTCTCCAAAAAACACCGTAGCCTTATTATTAAAATCTTCCGGCGAATCAGTAGTATAAAATTCTCTTTTGCCTTGGCTTAAAATATTTTTTTCAATTTCCGGATGACGGTGCAAATAATCTTTCAGGCTTTCGGCAACGATCTCACCTTGTGATAACAGCTTTACATGCGGCGGTAGGTGTTTTTCAATTTTTCCTTTTAGCAAAGGATAATGTGTACAAGCTAAAAGTAAGGTGTCAATATCTTTATTCTTTGAAAGAATGTTGTTGATATGTTTCTCTACAAAATAATCAGCGCCTTCGCCGGTGTGTTCGTTATTCTCCACCAGGGGCACCCACATATTGCAGGCTTCCTGCTCAATTTTTACATCGGGGAAAAACTTTTCTATCTCTATCAAATATGATTGCGATTGCACCGTACCATTAGTAGCCAGAATGCCAATGCTGTTGGTTTGGGTATGCTTGCCAATAATTTCTGTGGTAGGACGAATGACACCCAGTATTCTTGTTTCAGGATTTAACCGCTGCAGATCTTTCTGCTGAATGGTTCTCAGCGCCTTGGCAGAAGCTGTGTTGCAAGCCAAAATGATCAAAGGACAATTTTGGTGCAGCAGCCACTCCACACACTGCAAAGTATAGCGGTACACCGTTTCAAAACTTCTTGTTCCGTAAGGCGAACGGGCATTGTCGCCCAAATACAAATAATTGTATTGGGGCAAAGTTTTTACCAACTCACGCAACACTGTTAGGCCGCCATAACCTGAATCAAAAACGCCTATTGGACCCATGAGAATAAGTTAGAGTGCGAAGATAGATGATGGTTGACAGATGGTAGATAATAGAAGGAAATGCAAGCTGCGAAATCAAGAATAAAGAAATCCCGCTTCTTTTGAAAGCGGGATACAAATTTTATATAACAAATGCGTTACTGCTTTTTGGCCGGCGTTGATGCACTTGATTTAGGTGCTCCCGGAATTGTCAGGTTCAGCTTTTTAGCAACCAAAGGTAAAAGATCATCTGCAGGAGGTGCCACTAATAAAGCATCTTTGGTATACACATAAGCATAACCGTTTTCTTTAGCTACCGTTTGAATGGCTTCAATAGCTTTTGAATAAATAGGCTCTAACAATTGGTCTTGTTTGTTTTGAGTCAATTGCTGAGAAATTTGCTGCCAGTTTTGCAATTCATACATATCCTGTTGCATTTCCTCACGCATTTTAGCACGGGCGGCGGCTGGGGTCTTTAAAGAATCCTTACCATTAACAATACTGTCCTTGCGTTGATATTCTGATAATGTATAATTGAAACGAGGCTGTAAAGAATCTTTTTGGTAAGCCTCAATAACACCTTGTAATTTTGCTGTTTCAGGCATTAAACGTACTACGTCATCTACCCTGATGTAACCTGTTTTTTGCGCCGCAGCACTACCTGCCATTACCAAAATAACTGCTGCAACTAAAAAAAATTTGATCTTGTTCATGAGATTGTTTTGTGATGTTTAGTTATGATTCGTTTTTAATTATTATGGTTGTATATGAAAAGGTGTTTTACAAAATATTTTTATTTCATGCCCAGCTCTTTTAAAACGTCATCGCTTTTTTCCAGTTTGGGGTCGGCAAATATAACCGTAATTCCTTCACTTTTATCGAGTATAAAGTCATAACCCCTTTGCACCGCTAACTTTTGCACAGCGTTATAAACTTTATCCTGTACAGGTTTTATAAGCTCCTGCCTCTTCTTAAACAAATCGCCTTCGAAGCCAAAGCGTTGGCGTTGCAGGTCTCTTAAATTTTTCTCTTTTACAAAAAGCTGGTCTTCTCTTTTCTTTTTCAGTTCATCGCTTAGCATTACCTGCTCCGCATCAAAATCTTTGTACATTTTGTCAAGTTCCTGCTGCATCCCATCGATCTCTTTTTGCCAGCCTGCAGCCACGTCGTCCAATTGCTTTTGCGCCGTTTTATATTCGGGCATTTTATCGAGAATGTACTTGGTATCTATAACAGCATAGCGTTGGGCATTTACCTTCGAAAAATTTAAGACCACAAGGCACAAGGCACAAGCTGCAAGCAAAAAGACTTTTTTCATATTGTTTGATTTTATGCGTGAAATCAAGATAGCAAAATCTATGAAATCATTTCGTTAATCTATGCTGCCAATTTCCTTTGTCTGTGATTTTTATTCCGGCTCGTATCCCAGCATGAAGGTGAACTTCGTTGCATTTTTAAACCTGTTCTGGCCGGGTTGCAAACGATCCAAACCTACACCATAATCAAATCCAAGCAAACCAAACATAGGCAGGAAGAAACGCATACCTACACCAACGCTGCGACGCAAGCGGAAAGGATTGTAATCTTTAAAAGAATACCAGCCATTAGCCGCATCAAAGAAAGTTAAACCATAGATGGTACTTCCGGGATTGGTAACTAAAGGATAACGCAGCTCCAGTGAATATTTATTGAAAATTGTAAAGAACCTGTTGGTGCTGGTTTGATCCGGATTGTTGATAGAAGGATCGGAGCTTTCAAACACCGGGTAGCCACGTAATGAAATCACATCGTACCCCAATAGTCCGTAGCTATTGGTTAAACCATCGCCACCTAACTGAAAGCGTTCAAATGGTGATACTTCAAGCTTGTTATTGTAGCGGCCCATAAAGCCATACTTGGCCGACAGCTTCAATACAAACTGGCGTGTTTTGTCGGCGCCTGTAGGTTTGCCAATCGGCACGTACCACTCAGATGTAAAACGCCATTTATGATACTCAGGGTGTTCGTAAGGATTTGATTTAGCAACCAGATCAGGATTTAATAAAGAATAAGGCGGCGTTAACTGTACGCTGGCTACGAAATTGGAACCACTGCGTGGAAAAGTGGGATCGTATATCGTGGAGCGCTGCAAGGCGATCTTTAAGCTAAAGTTGCTGGATGTGCCATTATCAAAACCTGAGAAGATCGGATAATTACGCATGCTGTAATTCGTGTAGTTCAAAGAATACACGAGACTAAAAAAGTCATCAGGCCATTTCAATCGCTTACCTAATGAAACAGAGGCGCCGAAAGTTTTTAAGTAATTGGTATCTGATCGGGCCTTATCAAACTGGCCGGTTACATAATCATAAGCGTTGGAAAACTTACTCTTGTATAAAGCAAAAGTCAACGAATTGGGCTTTTTACCACCCAGCCATGGTTCGGTAAATGAAAAGTTATAGGAATTGTAAGCACGGCCATTAGACTGGTAACGCAAGCTCAATTTCTGTCCGTCACCTTGCGGCAATGGATCCCAGGCTTCTTTTTTGAAAATGTTTTTGATCGAAAAATTGTTGAACGTTACACCAAGTGTTCCTGTCAGTCCAACGCCACCGCCCCAGCCGGCGGAGAGCTCTAACTGGTCGGAAGATTTTTCTTCCAGTTCCCAGTTGATATCAACGGTTCCGTCGCTTTGGTCGGGAACCACATTAGGGTTTACTTTTTCCTGGTTGAAATATTGAAGGTTCACCAATTGCCTTTGAGAACGGATCAAATCAGAGCGGCTGAATAATTCACCTGGTAAGGTTGTTAGTTCACGGCGAATCACATAATCTTTTGTTTTTTCGTTACCGCTAATGGTGATGTTTTTATAACGGGCCTGCGGGCCTTCCACAATGCGTATCTCGTAATCAATCGTATCGTTGTACACTGATGTTTCCACCGGATCGGCACGGAAGAAAAGATAGCCATCATCCTGGTACAAACTTCCAATATCGCCGCCTTCAGCACTTAATTGTTTACCAAGGCGCTTATTTAATATGTCAATGTTATAAGTATCGCCTTTATGAATACCGAGGAAGGCTGTCAGTAGCGAATCGGAATATTTCGTATTACCCTTCCATGCAATGTCTCCAAAATAATATTTATCGCCTTCGTTCACTTTGATGTCAACCTGCAGGTTACCACTTTTATTATAGTACAAAGCTGTATCTACAATTTGTGCATCACGATAACCTAAAGAGTTGTAATAATCAAGTACGCTTTGAAGGTCTTCTTCAAATTTCTTTCTGTCAAATTTGGCGCTGCTGAATAATTTAAACCGGAAATAGGGATCTAATAAAGCTTTTGTCTTTGACAAAGAAAGAAAGCCGTAATCTTTTACATACTCGCCAAAGGTCAGCGATTTATTTTCACCAAAAGGACTTGGTGTTTTGGTTGGATTCAACGTGAATTTTGTTCTTTCTTTGGTGCCTTTCAATTGTTTTTTTAATTGAAGATCACTTACCGTTTCGTTTCCAAAGAAATTGATCTCGTTCACTTTTACTTTGTTGTTTTTGTCAACATAAAAAGTAAGTGAATTGGAATTGGTAAATGATGGATCAGGCTTTTCTTCAATACGCACCTGCACATTCATAAAACCTTTTTCCGCATAATATTTTTTTATTACTTCAATGGCGTTGCGTTTGGTATTCTCTGTAATAATGGTTTGTTTTACCAATCCTGCTTTTCCCTGCAACTCTTCTGCTTCCGATTTCTTAATGCCTATAAATTTGAAATTGCCCAATTTCGGTCTTTCCTGTACGTTAATCTCCAGATCAATTTTGTCATCGTGAACGGCCGTAATGAAAATCTGTACATTGCTGAAGAAGCGCTGGCGCCAAAGGTTGGCAATGGCTTTTGAAAAAACATCGCCGCCGGGCAACATTACCTTATCGCCTTTTTGTATACCGGAAATAGACAAAACGATAGCCGTATCCAGCGTGGTGAGTCCTGTTACCTGAACTGAATTTACAATGTATTCTTTAGGTACCCTTGCATTTTGCAAAGCCAAAAGATCGGGATCAACTGAAGTAACTTTTGATGTGTCCTGAGCATATGATGTTGAAGCTAATAAAGCGCAAAAACACAAAGAGAAAATTCCGGATAAATATCGTTGCATATAAAAAGTTCAGTCAGTAATGCAATTAACGAATCGCAGTTTGGCTGGCAAATTAACGGTAAATTTCAATCGGTTTTGTTAAAAGAGAAGGTCAACGTTCACGGCTTTTCAAGTTCACCTATTCAAGAGTTTAGCCGTTTTAATGAGGCAGATTATGGCAGAATCCAAAGTTGTTATTAGAGAAATAACCTGAGAACTCGTAAACTTGATAACTGTTACACTGTTTTTACCTGCTCGCTCGTCTTTCCAAACCTGCGTTCCCTGTTTTGATAGTCAAGCAGGGCTTCGTATAGGTTTTCTTTTCTGAAGTCGGGCCAGCGAACATTGGTAAAATAAAGCTCGGCGTAGGCCAGTTGGTACAGAAGAAAATTACTGATACGGTACTCTCCGCTGGTGCGTATCATTAATTCAGGATCAGGAAAGGCGCTGGTGCAAAGGTATTGTTGCAGTGTGTCCTGGTCTATTGCCTCTACATTCAGTTTGCCATTTTTAACTTCCCAGGCAATGTTTTTTACAGCGTTCAGCAGTTCCCATCTGCCGCTGTAGCTGAGGGCCATAACCAGGTTCAGGCCCGTATTCTTTTTTGTAATGTCGAGGGCTTCGTTTAGTTCTTTGCGGGCATATTCGGGCAGCATATTCATATCGCCAATTACGTGCAGGCGAATATTATTCTTGTTCAGGCTTTCCACTTCATTGCGAATCGTAGTTACCAAAAGCTCCATCAGTCCCACCACTTCGTATTGGGGACGATCCCAATTCTCGGTAGAAAAAGCGTACAAAGTCAGGTATTCAATTCCCAATTCGGCACAACCCTCAACAATGTCGCGAACGCTTTCCACGCCATGATAGTGACCAAACAAGCGGTCCTGGCCCTGCTCTTTGGCCCACCGGCCATTACCATCCATAATAATGGCTATGTGCCGTGGAAGGCGGGTTTTATCTATTTGCTTTAAAAGTGCTGACATGTCTGTTATAGGTTCACGGGTTTACAAGTTCAAGGGTTCGCGAGTTACCGGAATGCAAAAGTAATTATGGAAAACGGAAGCTTTGAAAAATAAAAAGCACAGAAACCTGTGCTGATCTTTTCATTAGAAGTAATCCTGGCCGTCGCTGCTCTAATTGGCTGAGGGGCACTTATAACCTTGCAGGTTAAAGCTTACATAGAACATAGCCGTAACAAACTGGTCTTTGTTCTGGCTGTTGCCTCTTTGTCTTCCTTTGATGCCGATGCGGTCACCTGTTTCGTAAGACCTGTCAGAAAGCAGGTAGGCAGGATTGGGTGTACCATCAGGATTAGGTGGGAAAGAGGAAACGTCCACATAAGTTTTGCTTACATCATCCAGGTAATCGGTATTGGTAAAACGGTAAACCGCTTCCACTCCAATATTGATCCTGTCGTTAATAGCATATTTTACACCTACACCGAACGGAATGGCAAAGGCCATGGAACCATAGGGCTTGCTGTGATAACTTGTGTCGTACTGGCCTTCGGTACCCATTTGACGGAGGTTATATTTTTGACCGCCCAGGTAGGCATAAGGATCGTAGTTAAACGCGCTGACACCAAAAGTTATGTAAGGTGTGAATCTAAAATCCGGATCGCCGGGCATAAACCTGTAAAAATTGAAATCGCCCTGCAACCCAAGTTCCCAAATATTGGTATTGAAACTGAGATTGCGGCGGCGCATAAACTCATTGTGCGTATTATAAACATCGGAATAGCCCAATTGCGCAAAAGTACCCGCTACGCGAAGGGCAATATAGTTACCGAAATTTTTTCTAAAGAAAATACCGGCAGCCAATTTGGGACGGTTCAGGTGCGCACGGGTGTTTAAATCACCAAAGTAATGGGCGGCGCCAATGCCTACCCCAAATTCGCCTTCTTGTACTACCGAGTTTTGTGCAAAAACCGACAAGGGCAAGGAAAAAAGAACAACGGCCAGTAGTTTTCTCATAACTGCAAAATAAGGTTTAACTCCGGTTTTTAACGCAAATTAGGACGGTTTGGTATGATGGACAAGAATATTAATTGCTAATTGGAGAATGTGCTAATATGCTAATGACTTTCCTGGCAGCCTTACTCATATCCACACTTCTTACAGTTGGCGAATAATCATGCAGCCGCTAAAGCTTCTATTGGCTCTTGTCGCACTCTTCAACATCCTGTAATTATGCTCAACCAACAGAACGTTGGCAAATTAACATCACTACACTCGCTAATTCCTCTTATCCAACCCCCACGAAAGTTTATTACGCAACGTTTGTAAAAAATTATTTTCGTTCAACCGTACCAGGTTGAGCATAAAATTTTCTTTGCGCACCGCCAGCAATACATTTTTATCTACAATCTCTCTTCTTGAATCCAAGGCACAAATAATATCGTCGGCACGGCTTTCCACTTCAAAAGAAATGATCGTGTTGTCGGGAATAACAATAGGACGCACATTTAAATTGTGCGGTGCAATCGGCGTTAATACCAAACTACAAGCATCGGGAAAAACCACAGGCCCGGCGCAGCTTAGCGAATAACCGGTAGAACCTGTTGGCGTAGCCAGTATCAACCCATCAGCCCAATAAGTGTTCAATAATTCTCCATTCAGGTAAGTATGAATTTTTACCATGGGGGATGTATCACGTTTGTGAATGGCAAATTCATTTAAAGCGTACGGCACATCATTAAAAAGTGGGACATTAGAATCCAAATGAATCAATGTTCTTCTGTCAATGATGTACGAACGACGGGCTAAGGCCTTTACTGCATCTACCAGCTCGTCGCGACCAATACTTGCTAAAAAACCAAGACGGCCGAAGTTAATGCCGACAACAGGAATATTTTTATCCCGTACCAGCGTAACCGTGTCTAACAAAGTTCCATCGCCACCAAGGCTGATCAAAAAATCAATTTCGTCAGTTAAATCGGCATGATTTGAAAAAGTTTCTGTGTTGTCCGGCAGTGACAAATGGGGTTTGATCTCATTAAAAAAGGGTTGAAAGATCACCGGAACAATGCCTTCCTTATTCAATTCGTCAAAAAACAGCTGTATGTATTGTTGCTGCGTAGAATCGAGCACCCTGCTATAAATGGCTACCTTCAAAATGTATTGTTTGACTTTCCTTTGTGTTCTTGTAAATATAATTGGTTTCTGCCAAAGGAATATTGAACAAAAACAAGGAATGTAGAATGGGGAGTGGAACAGCGGAAACTTTAATTTAAAATGCTCAATGTTCAATATTCAATGTTCAACGTCCAAAGAAGAAGATAACAAACCTGTTGGGCTTTCCTTAAATTGAATATTGAGCATTCATAAGAACAGAGGAGATGATAGTAATGTTCAATATTCTACATTCCTTGCTCCTTGTTCAACATTCTTTAGATCTTCAGATAATTCATGAGGTTATCGTAGTTGGTGCGCAGTTCGTTCTCAAAAAGCTCTTCTCCAAAGTAATATTTTACGTTGTATTCGTAGCGTTGAAAAGTGCTGATGATATCCGAAACTTCGAGTTTGCTAACCCTTATGGTTATTTGACTAATGCCGGTTTCCGGATCGGTAAATGTATTGAGCTGTGTAATTTGTGCATCGTTCGATTCTACAATGCGGTTGATCTCGTTGAACGAATAATTCTTGGTGTCCATTTCCAGAACGATCAATGCGCCGGGCTCATTCAGGCTCATAAAATTGGAAGCGTTGCGCAGCAAATCATTATAAGTAACAATGCCCAATAAATGTTTTTCTTCCACCACCGGAACTACACTTAATTTATTGGTGACAGCGGTTTGAATGGCTTTTAAAAAATGATCGTTGGCCTGAACAGAAGTAGTGCCATCGGTTATTTGCAGTTCATTTAAAGTGTTCTCGTCATCACTTTGCAGCAATTGTTCTTCGCTGATAATACCAAGATAACTGTCATTTTCCACCACGGGCAAATGCGCCACATGATAATCGTTCATTAGCTGAAGCGCATGATACACTTTATCTTCTTTATGGAGATAAGGTATCGAGTTTGATATCAATTCACGGGTTAACATAGCTAACGGTTTCATTATAAAGACAATCCGCCTTACGCAACTGTTGCAGGCTCGCCCAGCTTTTTCAAAAATTTATCAAGTATCACATTGAACTCCGCCGGACGTTCCATCATAGGGGCATGTCCGCACTGGTCAATAAAATGAAGCTCACTGTTTGGAATAAGCTTGTTAAATTCCTGTGCCACAAAAGGTGGTGTAATCGTATCGTTATTGCCCCAGACTAATAAAGTAGGCTGTTTAATGTTATTGAGTTCCTCGCCCAGGTTATTGCGAATGGCACTTTTAGCAAGTGCAATAATCTTAATAACCTTCAACCGGTTGCGGGTGATTTCAAATACTTCATCTACCAGTTCTTTGGTAGCCATTTTAGGATCATAAAAAGTAACTTCTGTTTTCTTTTTAATGTACTCATAATCGCCGCGGCGGGGATAAGTATCACCCATGCCATTCTCAAATAAACCTGAGCTACCTGTAAGTATTAAAGATTTAATCCTTTCGGGATGTTTAAGTACATGAACCAAACCTACGTGCCCGCCTAATGAGTTTCCTAAGAGATGAATGTTTTTATAATCTTTTAATTCAAGAAATTTATGTACATGCTTTGCAAGCCCGCCAACGGTTGTGTGTAAAATATCCAGGTCAAACAAGGGCAGCATAGGCACTACCACTTTGTACTGATGGCGAAAGTGTTCAATGAGGTCTTTAAAATTGCTTAGGGCGCCAAACAACCCGTGCAGCAATACCAGCGGTTCACCTTCTCCTTCTTCAATGTATTTAAACTTGCCTTCTTCTTTAATAGAATATTTAATCAGCTACAGTTCTAATTTTTGCTAAAAAAAACGTTTTACCTCAAACGTCTAAACCTTCAGCTTAATACAAAAAGTAATATTGTGCCGGAGTATTCTTATCTGAAACGTTTTGAAAAAATTGCAGCAGTTGCGTAAACATGTCTTTAAAAAACGGAATAACAGCCCCTATTATGTTCATAATTTTTGGCGCCATTGGTTGAATATAAGGATATACTGTGGATGCTTCTGTTGTTTCGGGTTTTATTAAGTGAAGCTGGTTAGCATAAAACAAAAGAATGCTGAAAATGAAAAAATAAATCAGAATGTAGAAAAATATTCCCCCCAGCCTGTTCAGCCAGCCCAGCATAGCCAGTTGCACGGCGCCTTCCAGCATTTTAGCGCCAAGCCTTATTAATAACACCACAATAAGAAATACAACAAAAAAGGCTAGCACAGGAAGCCAGCGTTGAGATATATTGATGCTGTTGCCAATATAGGCCGCTACCATTGCTGATAATTTCAATGCCGCTGCCAGGCCTACAATAAAGGCCACAAAAGAAAATACAGCGATGATCAACCCTTTACGAAAACCTTTATAAATGGAAAGCAGCAATAATACCAGCGCAACAATGTCTATCAGCATAGAACTATTTTGCCAATAACTCTTTTACCGCTGCAGAAATTGCTTTACCATCGGCACGGCCTGCTAATTTTTTGGTAGCAGCACCCATTACTTTGCCCATATCGGCCGGAGAAGAAGCCCCGGTTTCTGCAATGATTTGCTGCAATTCGGCTTTTAATTCTTCGCTGCTTAACTGCTTTGGTAAAAATTTCTCAATCACAGCTATTTCCTCTTGCTCTTTCTGTGCAAGATCTTCGCGGTTCTGCTGCTGGTAAATTTCCAGAGAATCTTTTCGCTGCTTCATCATTTTTTGCAGCATAGCCAGTTCTTTTTCTGCAGAAATTTCACCGCCTGCACCGGGTTCGGTTTTAGCTTTAATGATTTCTGCTTTTATAGCTCTTAATCCCCTGAGTGTAGCTTCGTTTTTGGCCTTCATGGCTTCCTTCATTTCAGCCATGATCTTTTGTTCGAGATTCATATATAGAGTTTATAGTTTGTAGTGTATGGTTTATAGTTACCGTAATTGCATGGCTAAAACGCTAGCTATTAACAGATTTGTTAGCTAAACCTTGTAACCTGCATTAGCAACATTATCCAATCAGCATATCAGCACATTAATATTAATCTGCTTTATTTTCCTTCATCTGCTGTTGCTGGAATTTATCATAAAACTGCCTGGCAAAATTCTTCATATCATTCACTAATTCTGCATTTCTAGTGGCCCGTTCAAACGTATCGGCCATTGTCATTAATGTTTGATAATAGAAATCGGCCATTTCATCTACCATCATTTTTTGCGTCCACAAGTCAATGCGCAAGGCAGTTTTGTCGGCGCCATCCCACAAAGAAAGCATAAAGGCTTTAGCCTGCTGGGGTCTTTCAATCGTGCTTTCGCTTGCCTTCCATTCAATGTTGCTGGGCACACGGCCCTCATCTAGTTCTACATCAATTACTATACTTGATTTTGCCATTTTTAAATTTTGAGGGACGAAGGTAAGAAAAGGCCAATAGTAGTGAATAGTGTAGAACCGTCAACTTTCTTTAGCCGCTTCCACAATGCTTTGCCACAGCAAATCTGCCGTTCTTTGCCAGCTATATTTTTCAGCCACAGTAATTCCCTTTTCTATCAAACGGCTTCTTAAATTTTCGTCTTTATAAATGAGCATCAACTTTTCAGCGATGTCTGTATAGTTGTGCGGATCAAAATAAAGCGCTGCATCTTCTGCAACTTCCTGCATGGACGTGTGGGACGATGTAAGCACCGGCACTTTCGATTTCATGGCTTCTAAAACAGGCACACCAAAACCTTCAAACAAAGAAGGATACACCAAAGCGTACGCAGCACCAATTAACTGCGCCAATTCCTTTTCTTCTACGTAATTTGTCAGTATTACTTCCTCTTTGTACTTGTATGTATTGAGCAATTGCAAAAAAGCTTCGTTTTTCCACGCCAGCCTTCCGGCCAGCACTAATTTCATTTCGCTTTTCTGGCGTTTTTTGAAAATAGAAAATGCTTTTAAAAGATGCACCAGGTTTTTGCGTGGCTGAATGGCGCCTACGTGCAGAAAAAATTCTTTTCCCGAAGTGTACTTTTCTTTAATCGTCAATTGCTCATCAAAAGAAGTTGGCTGGAAGATTTCTTTCACCCCGTTATATATTACATTAATTTTCTGCGGTTCGGGTTTATACTGTTTAACAATATCGTTTTTTGAAAAGCAGGAAACCGTTGCAATGGTTTTTGCTTTTTTCAAAAACTTAGGCGTGAAATGCTTATAGAATTTGTAATGACTTTTTTTGTAAGCATCTGGCTGGTGCAAAAAACCTAGATCGTGTACTACAAGGCACTGCGGAACTGCAGTGGTTAAAGAACAAAAGCCATCGGTAGAAACAAATACATCGGCCTTTATTTTTTTAAGTACCAACGGAATTTTTATGTCATACCAATACTTCCACAATATAGGATGGCGGGTGGGCAGCGGAACCACCAATGGATGTACATTGTCAGAAAAAACAAATTCTTCGCTGTAAGGCTGATCGAACAAAAAATAAAACTGGTGCTGCGGGTAGCTTTTGGTCAGGATGCTGAAAGTTTCTTTTATAAAATAACCAATGCCTTCCAGCCTGTCCTTAAGCAATAGCCTTGTGTTCACTGCAATGACCATGGGCGGCAAAGATAATTTGTGTGGGCCGGAATGGCGTTTTAGTCCATCAAATTGACAACTGCTTTTGGCACTATAATTTGTTTATACATAAGATGGCTACAAGTGTGGTCGTTGCTAACCTTTTAATTCGGTTCTTTTACGTTGAATAAAAATGGGGAAATGGCTCAGTTTTCTCTAAAAAATGGGGAAGATGGTGTGGATATTCAACAATAATTTTTCGCTACTTGGGGAATTTGATACCGTCTGAACGGGGAAATGAATTGGTACCAAGTTTGTACATAATATTTAGAAGTTATTTGATTCACCCTTAACCATTATTTCAGACATGTAAAGACGTATTGACGTCTTATTCATAAACGACCTCTTAGGTGGAAGAGGATGGTGGCTTGTAAAAGGGGCCTTGGTTCGGGGCCCCTTTCTTTTTGTGCAAACTTTCATTAAAACTTTAAAAAAATATGGCCTCTTCGAAGGCCATATTTTTTTAAAACTTCCAATTATTTTATTGGTCCTGTGTTTTA
>JBQCHB010000568.1:0-2913 GCA_051955075.1 Flavisolibacter sp. | reverse complement strand
AGTTACAATTAGATCGCCGCTTGTCAAACAGGCGCATTTTCCCTTCTATTGATCTGGTATCATCTTCTACTCGCCGCGATGATCTGTTGCTGGAACGGGATGTGTTACAAAGGATGAACCTGCTGCGTGTTTACCTTAATGATATGAATACCGAAGAAGCGATGAATGAATTACTAAAGCGCATGCGTGGCACAAAAAGCAATGAAGAGTTTCTTGCTTCCATGAACGGATAAGTTCGCTTATTCTTCGCCGGTCTCATTTTTGTAATTGCTAAGGCTGAAACAAAATCTTTAATTATGAAGAAAAAAATTTTCAGCCTTATTGCAGTTCTCTCGCTTGGTTTTATTGCCTGTAACAGCGATAGTAATACAAGCACTACAACAGACTCTACAACAACAAGTGCCACAACCAGTACATCTAATGGCGACTACGCGGCTATGGCCGATGAATTTCAGCGCAATAGCGAAGCTGGTAAATACAGAAACATAAAAACGGGAGCGCCTATAAAAATTTCCGTTGACAAAACTACCGGCAAAAAAATAGATGTAGCAACCAATGAGCCCGTTACCCGTTATGTTTACGTGGATAACAATGACTGGTGGGTTTATGATTGGGAAGGAAATCGTTTGGGACGAGCCAAGTTAGAAAACGACAAAATGATGTTTGAAGATAGCAGTGATAAATGGGTAGATTACGATGTAAAATGGAAGAACGACGATGATGAGTCAAAAATGAAATCGGATGACATAAAAGTAAAGGTCGAGAAAGATGGCGACATGAAAATTAAAACAAAGGATACTGTCATCAAAAAAGATGAAGACGGTACAAAAGGAAAAGACAATTAACAGTTTTTCACTTAATAAAAATGCCTCTCTTAGCGAGAGGCATTTTGTTTTTCGCAACTACTAAATACATTTGTTTGGTGCAAGCAAATCGCATTCATATCGAAGAATTTTTATCGCTTTCTAAAAAGCATCTTTTACTAGATGTACGTTCACCGTCCGAATACGTTCATGCTCACATTCCCGGCGCCGTGAGTTTTCCGTTGTTCAGCGACGAAGAAAGAAAAATTGTTGGTACAGCTTACAAACAGGAAAGTCGTGAAAGAGCCATCAAGATCGGTTTAGACTTTTTCGGACCGAAAATGAGAACGATGGTAGAGAAGGTGGAACAAATGTTAGATGTGAGAAGTGGGACGTATGATGTGAAAGATTCTCCAGCATCCAACCTCGTACATCAAACATCCAACATTGTATGCGTGTACTGCTGGCGTGGCGGGATGCGTAGTGGAGCCGTTTCGTGGTTGTTGAATTTATATGGATTTAAGGTTTATACTTTGGCTGGCGGATATAAGGCGTTCCGCAATTATGTATTAAAATCTTTTGCAAAACCTTTTCATTTCAAAATCTTAGGTGGCTATACTGGCTCCGGAAAAACCGCCATATTAAAAGAGCTGGAAACAAAAGGCGAAGCTGTTATTGATCTTGAAAAGATTGCCTCGCACAAAGGTTCTGCGTTCGGCAACATAAATATGCCGGCGCCGCCAACCCAGGAAATGTTCGAGAACCTTTTAAGCTTCGAGTTGCAAAAAGCAGGGACTAAACAAAGCAATCCTGACCCCAATCTACCCTTTAGAGGGGCGGCAGGAATCTGGCTCGAAGATGAAAGCCAGCGCATTGGCAACTTAAATATTCCAATAGGGCTTTGGCAAACGATGCGTAATTCTCCGTTGTATTTCCTGGAAATTCCTTTTGAGGAAAGACTGAACTACATTGTTGAAGAATATGGACAAGGTGATCTTCAAAAATTAATGGATGCTACCCAACGCATCAGCAAGCGGTTGGGTGGATTAGAAACAAAAAATACTATTGCGTTTTTAGAAGCAGGGAACATTAAAGAAGCCTTTCGCATTCTGCTTCATTATTACGATAAGCGGTATTTAAAAGGCTTACACAATCGGGAGGACGCTGCAGCGTTAATAAACAAAATAGCCTGCGAAAAAGTAACTACTTTAAATGCGCAGGCATTGCTAAACCAATATCAAACACTATGAGAATTTTTTTGGTTCTTTTCTTTATATCCCTTGCAAACCTTTTATCTGCACAGGTAATTAGGGGCTTATATTCAGGTAGGCTGACAAACGACAGCACAAAAAAAGAACAGCGTTACGAGTTAGCCTTAAGCGAATACCGCGGAAAGATCACGGGTTATTCCTACACCACATTTGTAAGAAATGACAGTTTGTTTTACGGCGTGAAAAGGGTAAAGGCTACGCGTAAGGATGGACAACTTGTTGTAGAAGATGACAAGATGATCGTTAATAATTTTCCGGAGTCTCCTGCAAAAGGCGTACATCAAACGAACTATATACAACTTACCAATGAAGACACGTTGCGAACAGCTAATGGAACGTGGAAAACAAACCGCACAAAAATTTATTATGCGCTTTCCGGAGGTGTCGAAATGAAATTGGAAAACGACAGCACGCATTCTGCATTGATAGCACAATTAAAAGAATTGAATATTATTTCTCAGCCGAAATATGCAGATGCAATTGTTAAAACCAAAACGAAAGAAAACAAAGTAAAGACAGAGATAGAAAAGCCTAAAAAAGAAACTGTAAAAACTACAATTGCCGAAGGCAAACCAACGAATGTTGTGGCTGCAAAAAACGAAGTGGTTCCTGTTCCATACACAGAAAGAAAAACCAGGCCACTGCAAACAATCGAATTATCTGCCGACAGCTTGCAGCTTTCTTTCTATGATAACGGTGTGATCGATGGTGATTCTATCAGCGTTTACGTA
The DNA here is from genome assembly GCA_051955075.1 of Flavisolibacter sp. GTDB lineage: Bacteria > Bacteroidota > Bacteroidia > Chitinophagales > Chitinophagaceae > Flavisolibacter. The sequence goes on along the minus strand of JBQCHB010000568.1, from coordinate 108 downwards.
AATGGAGAAAACATCATCAGCAATAACAGGCTCACAGCAACGGCTACCAAAAAAACAATTAAGCTGCCCGATGTGGAAACTATAGAAATTATTTTAGTGGCAGAAAAC
>JBQCHB010000567.1:0-3528 GCA_051955075.1 Flavisolibacter sp. | reverse complement strand
ATAATGGTTCACAGGAAATTAATGCCAGCATAGAAATGACTATTTCAGAATCACAGTTCAATACCATTAAGCAAAATGCCATCAATTGGTCAAAAAGAAATTATGCACTCGGGGATTATAATTGTACCAACTATGCAATGGATATTTTCAATTCTGTAAGAGGCATACCAATTTCCGTTGATCCTTATAAAGTCATCTTACCGGGAGATACGAATCCATGGGCGCCGTCAGATCCAATTACCATTACAATTGAAAAATCGCCACAGAAGCTTTTTGCTAAATTGCAGGAGATGAAAACGACCAGTGCAGAATCATCGCGTATTGCAATTCAACAAGATCATAATTACCGTTCACCAATATCAAAAGGAGAGTGTAATTAAGTATGAAAATCAAAAAGACTATCATGTTGCTGCTGCTAATTGTAATTGTTGCAAATGCTGCAACGATGATAACGAACAATATTGATTGCTCTTATTCGAATGCTGGCGGGAGTTTCACCTTTGAAGAAATGAACGCCAAAGAAAGGAATTTTGAAATGTGCAGGAGAAAATTTGAAGAATTCAAAAAGCAATCTACCGACACAACTTTGTACAGGCTTTGCGAGAAAAACTTTTTAAAATTTTGGAACTGGGGAAACTACCTATTCCGGCAGAAATTTAAACTTCCTTACAAGTCCTGGAATGAAATAGGAAGCAAAAGAGGAACCATTGTAGCCAAGACAGGTTTCCAGGACTTTTGATTATAGTTACCATTGTATTTGTGCGTTTGAAAAATTGTGTGTTATGTTTAGTACAATTAGCTGGCAAAGCTACTGGCAGGGCCTTGCCATTACCACAGCCGTTTATTACATCGTTGTTTACCTGGTTTACTTCCGCCGAGATGTCGCGTTATTTCTTTCCCGCAAAGTGCGGGGTGATACTATTGTAACCAAAGATTCTCCATCAGATGAGAACAATATTGACAGTGATTTACCGGAAGAGCAGGATAGGGCAGAAGCCTACATGGCCTATGCTTGCATTGACGAGGTCAAAGCTTTGTTTGAACAACTGAAAAGCTCAAAGGGTGTAAAGTCCGAGATTCTTTATGCCTTACAAAAACTACTTGCAAAATACCCGGCTCTTAAAACATCGGCCTATCAAAAGTCGATTGCTACGGTCATCATTTCGCAGTGTGAACATATTTGCGCTATCCGTTTAAATAAAGAGGAGGTAGGTCATGCGTGGATGGGCTAGCGGATAGGCGCTACTCCCGGCCCCAGCCCCGTAAGGCTGGGGCCATAAAAGGGAGAGTAAATTTTTTATCAACCAAATAGTGAAAAAGAAAATGTGCAGAAAGAAAAAACATCCAAACAAAAAGCTGGCGATCAGTTGCTTTATCACAGCCGCTGTCTTATACGCCGTCACTGTCTACGGCCAGGATGCCAACGCTGGCATTAACGAAGCTAACACGAAAGTGCGGAGTTATTTCCAGTCAGGTACAAACCTGATGTATGCCGTCGGCGCTATCGTTGGATTGATTGGTGCCATCAAAGTGTTCAACAAATGGAATGCAGGCGACCATGACACCGGTAAGGTGGCTGCCGCATGGTTTGGCAGTTGCGTATTCCTTGTTGTCGTTGCCACCGTGCTTCGTTCGTTCTTTGGTGTGTAACTGGAAAAAAAGAAAATTAAGTCTTAGACTACTGATCATGAGCACGAGCGTTTACGCCATTAATAAGGGCATCAATAAGCCGCTGGAATTCAAAGGACTCAAAGCGCAATATATCTGGTATCTCGGCGGCGGGCTGTTGGTGCTCCTGGTGCTGTTTGCGATCCTGTATATCTGCGGTGTGAACACCTTTGTTTGCCTGGCACTCATACTCCTGCTCGGTGCCTTGCTGTTCCTGTATGTTTACAGGCTCAGTCACCGCTATGGTGAACATGGCATGATGAAAGCCCTTGCCCGTAAAAATGTTTCAAGGGTTGTCAAGTCGTATTCAAGAAAAACCTTTACGGGTCTATGCAAAAAATAAAACTGACCACAGAAAACACGGAAGCTCTTTTCGAGATCAAAAAGCTGATCGACGAAGGTGTTGAAACCATGCCCACCATTATAGAGCTATCGAAAAGGTCAGGCCTTAACCGCGACAAATTTAAAAAGGGATTTAAACAATTGTTCGGCCTACCTGTGTACCGCTATCACTGCAAAGTCAAGATGGAAAAAGCAAAGCAATTGCTGGAGAAGGGTGACGATCCTATTACTGAAATTGCCTGGTCGCTTGGTTACGAGCACTCTTCCAACTTTTGTTTGGCATTTAAAAAATTTACAGGCTTGTGTCCCGCCGCTTACCGGAAACAATTGGTGGATCACATGCACGGTGGCTCATGGTGAATTAAAAACAGTGGCTGTGATTCTTTTCAAGATCCTATTTCGTATTCCATCTAAACCACCTGATTCCCAGCAGGGCAAAAACGAGCGCATAACCGGTTGTTGCAACGAGTGCGTAGGTTGCGTCCATGCTCCACCCGGAAGGCTGTAAGGCAGCAGCGACAATGGTTTTTACAGTGCCGTATGGTGACCAGTGGACCACTTTCTTCAGTTGCTCGCCGAGCACACCCATTTCTCCAAACATGCCTACCATAATAAAAGCAAAATAGACAAGCCTTGTCGTAGCATTTACGGTCTCTGCATTTTTTTGTAACCTGGCAAAAGGAAGATAAAAAAGCTGCAAAGAAATTAGCCCCTGAAATCGATTATACCCTTCTACTCACCAGTAAAGAAGCGGACGAAGTAAACGGAAAGCCGAAGGGCCTTATTAACCATATTTGGATTATCAAAGAGCGCTTTGAATTGGATAAGGTTATTTATTCTGCTGAAATTGAGGGCTAAGAAAAAAGCACCAACAACCAAAGGAAGCGCGAAGCAAGTTTTTGTTTGATTTTATAGACAAGTATAAAGCCGACCACAAAGAAACGAGGGAAGCTGGGAGCCTGACCGTTTACAGCACGTTAAAAAAACACTTGCAGGATTTCCAACATTATGCAAGAAAGCAAGTAACCTTGGATAAAATAGACTATTCTTTTTAAACTTTCCAAAACTTTTTAATTAGAGGGGCCGGGACCACAACCGATAAAAAAACAAACCATAAGATCGCCGTTAAACAATGCTACTACAGCAAAGCAATTAAGCACAATCAAGACCTTTTTGAACTATGCAAGAACACAGGGAGTAAATGTTTCGGACAAGTATGAGGACTTAAAAATAAAAAAAGAAGCCTTAGAGGTAATTGCTCTTACTAATGGAGAAATTTGAAACACTGTATTACTTTGACCTTTCCAACAGCGTTGCTGTAACAACAGCTGTGAGTATAATCTTTTTCATTGGAGCCAGGTTTTTTTATGATTTATGTACCTATGAGAAATACGGCAGTTAAAAAAAGGGAAGCATAAACATGCCTCCCGGCTAACTGCAACTGAAAAAAGGTAAAGGGTAAGTAGACACAAACCCTTGCTATGCGTAACCAAAACGCACACGAGAAAAAAACTAAAA
>JBQCHB010000566.1:0-3507 GCA_051955075.1 Flavisolibacter sp. | reverse complement strand
GCATCAAACCTTGTGAGGGGTATGATTTTCTTTTCTGTTGCAGCCGCCCTTTTTACTGCCTGTTCCATCATTTTTTTGCCTACTACATGCGTTTTATTATCGTCGCTTTCATCGCTGATGATATGAAGTGCATAAACGGATGTGTTTGTTTTTTTAGGAGCCAGCATTAATCCAAAATCTACCAACTCTTCAGTGGTTTCCGGATATGCAAGCGAGATCAATATTCTTTCATCATTATCTGTAGTTTCCGGAGCTTCTTCTTCCTCTTTTAATGCCAGGCTTCGTGATGCTTTTTCAACTACAAAGGAGCTGATAGCACAGCTAATCAGAATCAGTAAGATCGTTCCGTTCAATACATCTTCGTTGAGTAATCGTATGGGTTCGCCACTGGGTGTTTCTCCAATAATAATATTATAACCTACTAAAATAATAGCCAGGGTAGCGGCTGCGTGAGAAGTGCTGAGACCAAAAATTATTTTCCCTTCTTCGGGAGATAGCCTGAACAGCTTTTGCGTGATCCATGCAGCAATAAACTTTGTAACTACAGCAATTACCACAATTACGCCTGCCACTTTCAAAGCCCCCCATCCTTTTACCAGCACAGTTACATCTACCAGCATTCCAACGCTAATGAGGAAGAAAGGTATAAACAGGGCATTGCCAACAAAATCAATGCGATTCATTAGTGGGGAAGAATGAGGCACAAAACGGTTTAAGACAAGGCCGGAAAAGAAAGCGCCTATAATTGCCTCAATACCCGCAGCTTCGGCAAGGAAAGAAGCCAGGAACACCATAGCCAACACAAATATGTATTGTGAAACACTATCATCAAAATGTTTAAAGAACCATCGGATAATGAAGGGAAAACCAAAAAACACAACACAAACAAAAACAATTGCCGATATACCAAGCTGCATCCAAAATCCTGATGTTACTTCACCTTTGGTCATGCCTGCAATAGCTGCAAGAATCAATAAAGCCAGTATGTCTGTGATCATTGTGCCGCCAATGGTAAGCGTAACAGCACGGTTGCGTGTAATGCCATACCTGCTGGCAATAGGATAAGAGATTAGGGTATGCGTAGAAAACATGCTTGCCAGCAATATGGAAGACATGATGCCATATCCAAGAATATAATAGCTGGCAAATGTGCCCGCAGCAAGTGGCAGTATAAAAGTGATCAATCCAAAAACAATGATCTTATACTTGTTTTTTTTGAATTCAGACAAATCAATTTCTAATCCGGCCAGAAACATTATGTATAAAAGTCCCACAGTTCCAAATAGTACAATGCTGCTGTCTCGCAACAATAAGTTAGTTCCATAAGGGCCAATGATGACACCGGCGATGATCAGCCCAATGATGTGGGGAACCTTTATTTTGTTAAACAAAATAGGTGCAAAAAGTATGATGAAAAGAACCAGGGAAAAAATGATGACAGGGTTCTTTAAGGGAAGTGAAAAATCCAGGTCGCTTATCAGTATCATACAAAGGCAATAAAAGTTTTGAAATTTATTTCTTTGTCAATTGGAGATCGTAAACAATCCTGCAATCATCTTTTCGCACAATTTCTCTTTGCCCTTCCATTGAAGTGGCACTCACTGTTTGTAACCGGACTGTAATTTTTGTTGCAGGCGTAGCAATGGTATCCTGAGAATTTGCCACTAATTCAAGCGAGTTATTAAGATAGGTGCCGGAATAAACTCGTGTAAGCTGATTATTGCTCATCGCTTTTGCCAATATATTGCCGCCTTCATATAAAATAGTCCACTGTTCTTTTTTTGTATCACCAATGGCAGAGCCGGCACAGGTGGTTTCAACGCAGGTCATTGTAACATCCCATTGGCCGGGAAGTGCAGGATTATACATTCTGTGTAACGAATCTGTGCTTAAGGTGCTGTCAATTTCTTTTTCTTTAAGCAAAAGGTTTTCTTCCTGCAGTTGCAATTTCTTTTCCTTTAATAAAAGCTGCTGTTCTTTTTCGTTCAACGCTATTTCTCTTTTTTGCAAAGCCTGTTCTCTTTCGCGTATATCACATCCTGAGAAAAGAAAAAGAATAGCAAAAAATAAAAACAATTTCATGCGCAACAAGTTTAAAATGGCGTACAAATCATTTCTAAGGTAGGAATACAAGATTATAATCTTCGAATATCGACATTATAAAGAGATTAATATTGACAATACTTAAAAATTCCGTGTAGGTGCATGTTATTGCCAATGCGCATAACATTCACGAAAAAACTTAAGCAGCAAGTAAGAAACAGGAAATTTCTTTTGCGCATCTCTGGTTATATTGTATAAGTTTGAAGTATTACGGAATGTATTAAATCATTTAGCAGAATCAATCTTTTATTATGAACCTGACACATTTTAAGATATATACCAAACAGGATATTCTTTCATTAGTAAAGTTGCGAAGGTTTGAAACCAAGCTGGGAGAAAGAGTGCATGTATTGGCAGATGCAAACAGCAGCATAGCAGATTCTATAAAAGGGCTGGCTGCAAAATATGTGGTGGTGGGTATTCCTGAAGATATTGGCGTGCAGGCAAACTACGGAACCGCTGGGGCCGGAACTGCATGGCTTTCGTTCCTGCAGGCTTTTTTGAATATTCAGAGCAATGATTTTTTTGAAGGAAGTGAAATGGCTGTTATCGGCCATTTTGATTTTGGAGACCTGCAGTTTTTAATTGACAAAAATGCACATACGGAAGAAGAGAAAATAGAAGCTTATCGTCATGCCGTCAATGCAATTGATGATGAAGTGGAGACGTTGATAAAGGTGATCACTGCAGCCAACAAAATTCCAATTGTTATTGGCGGCGGGCATAACAATGCTTATCCCTTGTTGAAAGGTTCGGCCAAAGGCTTGCACCAGGCGCAGCAAATTGCATTGCCGCAGATCAATTGCATCAATCTTGATGCGCATACCGATTACCGCCCCGCAGAAGGAAGACATAGCGGTAATGGTTTTAGATATGCAGAGGATGATGGCTTTATGCAGAAGTACTGCGTCATTGGTATCCACGAAAATTATTTGCCTCAAAATGTCTGGATGGACATTGTCAACAATCCATTTATTGACTGCATTACTTTTGAGGATATTTTTATTCATGAAAAAAGAAGTTTCCGGCAGGCTGTTTCTCACGCCATTGAATTTACCGACGATAATTATGCCGGTATTGAGTTAGACCTTGACAGTGTTGAAAATGTATTGAGCAGTGCCTGTTCTCCATCCGGGATTCATGTTATCCACGCAAGGCAATACATCAATTTATGTGCTGCGCATGTAAAGGCGGCTTATCTCCACATTTGCGAAGGCGCCATTAAATTGTCATCGGGCAAATCGAACAATTCAACAGGAAAGTTGATCAGTTATTTAGTAAGTGATTTTGTAAAGATGAGGGAGGTCTAAAGATTCTATCTTACGGGTAGAAGTAATAGAATGAGTTGCATTGCTGCACTGCAATGAACTTTTGATGAAAGCCTATGATTTAGAAACTTTGGAG
>JBQCHB010000565.1:0-4369 GCA_051955075.1 Flavisolibacter sp. | reverse complement strand
TTTACTTCTTCATCCAGGTAATGATGCCTGTCAACGATATCATGGCTGTTTACTTCATAAGCAGTTTTGCCAAGCACCATTTCATCGCTCATAGCAAAGGTTTGCCTGAAGTGTTTATTAACCATTAAATATTTGCCTTCGAGATTCTTAAGGTAAACGATCATTGGAATATGATCGAGAATCGCCTGCAAACGAAACTGGTACTCTTCCTGCTTTGCCTTGATCTCATTCTCTGCTTTTGCCAGTAGTGCCTCCGTTTTCTTTTTTTCTGTGATATCCCTGATGAAACATTGAAAACCCAAAAACTCTTCTCCCTCTTTTAGTAAAACAGCATTCTGATCTACCCATCTTTCTTCTCCTGTCTTTGTATATATTGGAAAAGTCAGAGAAGTTTCCGCAACGCCTTTTTTAAATTGATCTAAATAAAAATGAGCCACCTTTTCCTTCCATTCGCCGGTTACAATTTCTGTAAAATAGCAACCCTGCAACTCTGTAGCAGCATACCCGGTAAGGTTCTCGCATTTGTTTGAAATAAAATTGAATCTGCCCTTAACATCGACGGTACAAACCACTACTGCCGCATTATCTATCAGGCTCTTATATTTTGTTTCATTAGCTTTTGCTTGCTCTTCAGCTTTCCTGCGGAGTTTATCTTTTTGATTAATAAAAAACAAGCAGACTGCAAACAGCACCAATACTATAAGGGTTCCGCTTAAAGAAGATTTAAATTTTCGCTCTGTAAGAGCATTATTCTCGGCTGATCTTAAAATGAGTAAATGTTCTTCTTCTTTACTCATAGCCTTGAGCTGCAATTTTATTGAATCGGCAAGCCTTTTTCCCCTGCCCTCGCTAATAAGTTTTTCAGCCCCTGTCTTGTTATGATCGTAAGCAGTAAGAACTTCCGTCTGGAACTCGATCTTCTGATTTACCAGGTTTGCGAGCACACTGCAGTAATGTTGTTGTGTAGGGTTATCGCTTGTAAGTGAATCTAATTTTAATAAATTGGATTGAACTTCTCGCTTTTTTGGCTCAAGGCTTGAAATAAACTTTTGATCACCGGAAAGAGCAAAGCCTCTAACCTTTGACTCCATCTCAAAAACCCCTGATTCTATTTTATTTATTTTTTCGGCTACCGAAAAGGTATGTTGAATCCAGTGCGTTGCAGTTTTCGTCTCCTGGCTGTTCTGATAAGCTGAGTAAACGAAATAGAAAAGGCCGGATAAAATAATAAAGAAAGCACCTAAAAGCAGGTTCTGGGTTTTCATCAGGATGGATTATACTGCGTAAATATGCGAAAAGGATTCAAGAATTGCAATAAGTATAAAAACTTAATTTTTCAACAGCCAGTGCTTATCCCACCAGCCGTATCTTTCACTTTATTGCTCCAAGAAACTTGTGGACTGTACTGGATTCGAACCAGTGACCCCTACTCTGTCAAAGTAATGCTCTAAACCAACTGAGCTAACAGTCCAAAAACATTATGATTTTGGCGCCAGTGTGCATTGTAAATAAATTTCAAAATATCCGAATCGCCAAATCAAAACTTATTTGCCACGTCTTCTTCTCAACTCTTTTTCAATCAGGCTCAGCTCCCTGCTTGTTTGTCCGCCTACCGAAGTGTTTTCTTCCGCACGACGCATTAAATAAGGAATTACATCTTTAATTGGCCCGAAAGGCAAATACTTACTAACACTGAAGCCCGCTTCGGCCAGATTATAGGTAATATTATCACTCATGCCGTACAACTGGCTAAAGTGAACATGAGGATGATTATGCGGCAGGTTTTTTTCATCGAGAAGCTGCGTTGTCAGCAGGTTGCTGTATTCGTTATGCGAGGCCACGATCACACCTATTTGTTCTAAATGATCAATGCAAAAACGAACCGCTTCATTATAGTCTTTATCCGTCGCCTCTTTATTGGGTTGAATGGGTGAAGGGTATTTTTTTTCCTCTGCTCTTTTTCTTTCTTTCTCCATGTAAGCGCCACGCACCAGCTTTACAGCCAACAGAAAATTCCTTTCTTTAGCTGCTTCGTAACATTGATGCAAAAAAGACAAGCGATCGTGCCGGTACAATTGAAGCGTATTATAGATAACCAATTTTTCTTTGTTGTACTCATTCATCATCAGCATGGTCAATGCATCCACAGGATCTTGTATCCATGTTTCCTCAGCATCTACCAAAAAGCCAACATTGGCTTGATTGGCTGCATCGCAAATTTTTTTGAAGCGTTCGTAAACTCTTTGCCACTCTGCCGCCTCCTCCTGTGTTAACTGGCCCAAGGCATCATTGTATTTTTTGATCAATGAATCAGATTGTGCAGTTTGCATCAAAGCATCAATCTTTTCCAGCAAACCAAAACGTGCAATGCCGGTAACTTTCACACTCATAAAAGGCACGTTGGGCTGAGTAGCTGCAAAATTTATTACACGAATAAATTCATCACGGGCATGATCGTAATTAGCCTCACCTTCTTTTCCTTCCACACCATAATCTAAAATTACCTGCACGTGGTACTTACTCATTTTTTCAATTGCAGGAACCGATGCCTCCATGGTTTCGCCACCCACAAAATGATTAAAAATGGTTTTACGGATGACGCCTTTTACTGGTAATCCAACCTTCAGGCTCCATGGCGCCAGCTTGGTGCCAATCTTTACCAACCATGGTTTACCCATCATAGAAAAAAGCCAATGCGCATGTTTCAATTCAGTATCAGAATCATGAGCAAATGCAATCGCTGTATTGTCGAAAGAAATATTGGTTTTCATGCAGGGCAAATGTAGGCAAGGAATTGTTTTAAAAAATTGATTATTGTTATGTACCGGGCTATAGAATTTCTATGACGCCTCTGTTGCGTCGCACTCTTCAACTGCAACAATTCTATTCAACTTTTTATTCCACGCAAAGGCGCAGCCGCGACAAGATGTCTATTCTCCGTTGCTCCCTTGCACCTTTGCGTGGAATTTTCTCTTGCTCAATAGAATTACAAAACGCACAAGAGTGCGACGCAACGAAAATTAATAGTAATAATGAAGCCTGGCACAAAAAAAATGTTCCACGCAGGACAAAGGAGAAAAAAGGAAGAGACCCGGACCTCAAAGAATCCTGTTAATCCTTACAAAATCCAACCGATCTGCGGTTACCTTTGCACAAATTTTTTTATGCAAACAAGAACACCATCCGACAGCGTAACCATGATGACAGAGATTGTACTGCCAAACGACACGAATGTATTTGGCAATTTAATGGGTGGACGATTGATGTACTGGATGGACATTGCTGCTGCTATTGCTGCACAGCGGCATTGTAATGCACCGGTTGTAACCGCATCGGTTGATAATATTTCTTTTGAAAATCCAATTAAGCTTGGTAACACCGTTCACATTGAAGCTAAAGTGAGCCGTGCTTTCAATACTTCGATGGAAGTACATCTGAAGGTTTGGGGCGAAGATTTTACACAACAGTATAAATACAAAAGCAACGAAGCTTATTATACTTTCGTGGCCTTAGATCCTAACAGAAGGCCACGCATTGTACCTCAGATCATTCCTGAAACTGAAGAAGAGAAACTTTTATTTGAAGGCGCCTTGCGAAGAAGGCAAGTGCGACTGATTTTAGGCGGCAAAATGAAACCAGATGATGCTGCCGAATTGAAAGCATTGTTTTTTAAACAGGATTAATATCAGCAATACTTTTTATTACACGAATTAGAGCAAAATACACGAATGACTTTGTGCATTCCTGTTTTTTATTGAAAGTCAAATTGCACCACTATGCCAGCCTACATTATTGTTGAAATAGAGATACACGATGCAAAATTGTATGAAGATTATAAAAAACTAACACCGGGTTCACTTCTGCCTTATGAAGGAAAGTTTATTGTACGTGGAGCACAAACCGAGTCCTTGGAAGGCGACTGGAATCCGCAACGTATGGTTGTTTTAGAATTTCCTTCAGTTGAAAAGGCAAAAACGTGGTGGGCATCGGAAGAATATGCACCTGCAAAAGCCATTCGTCAAAGCACATCAAAAACTAAAATGATCGTGGTGGAAGGATATGAAGAAAAGCTGTGAGTTGTGAGCTTCGAGCTGCGAGATTAATAATCTGTAGAAGTTAAGAGTTGATCTGACAAATGGGATTAAATTTAAGTAACCACACTTATTTCATAACCCCAAAATGTCAGATCATGAACTCAGAAACTAAGTTAATCAAAACCAAGTTAGGGCTATTGCAACTGGCAGAAAAGCTAGGCAATATATCAGAAGCCTGCAAACTATTTGGATACTCAAGAGATAGTTTTTACCGCATTAAAGAGTTGTACGATACGGGAGGAGAAGTTGCGCTACTGGAAGTCTCCAGAAGAAAG
>JBQCHB010000564.1:0-11332 GCA_051955075.1 Flavisolibacter sp. | reverse complement strand
CCACGGGTTCAAAGGCATGGCCCATGATCATGGGTCCCCAGGAATTGATGTAATCGATGTATTGGTTGCCGTCAACGTCATAGAGGTAAGCGCCTTTGGCACGCTGCAAAAAAACAGGATTGCCGCCAACGCTTTTAAATGCACGTACAGGAGAATTGACTCCACCGGGAATGCTTTGCTGTGCCCTGTTGAATAATTGTTGACTTTTAGAGATGTTCATAATGTTCAATTTTCATTTGAGTGCTGCGCCAGGCAAACGGAATTCAAAGTACAAGAACCGACACAACAAACGATAGAGGTATTTTAATCCTGCTTTTCTTAATGACCATCTTAAGAAGGAAAGCTGCTTTCATTCGGATCAATTTGCTTTTTCGCAGGCAAATTTACACGGTAATAGATATCGTCAAAAGAAAGTGTAAAACCGATGCTGTTAAGATGAACTTCCTTATTGGAAGAACTGAATTTATCAAACTTCCATAAGCCATCATCTTTCCGTCGAATAACTTCTACCGCGTATTCTCTTGAGTCAATCAAAACGTATTCCTGTAAGGAAGGAATTTGCTGATAGTAAAAAAATTTGTAGCCCCGGTCTATTTTCTCAGTGCCTTCGCTGATGACTTCAAAAATCACTAATGGATTTAAAAGCGTATCAAAAACATTTGATTGCTTTTGTGTATCGCCGCAAACGATGCTTGCATCAGGATAGAAATAGTTCTTACCCGCCGGAGTGGTAACACGAAAATCGGAAGGATATATATTGCATTCTTTTCCTTTTAAAAAACTTCCTATTTCCCGTATAAGGTTGGAGACAATTGCATTGTGCTCTTCAGTGGCACCAGCCATAGCAATGACCTTACCGTCTAAATACTCATGTTTTTCAGGCGATGCTTCTTCAAGCAAAAAATATTCTTCGACTGTTACATAATTTTTTACCGGTGAGGCCATTTTCTTTCGTTGTATATCAAATTTACTAACCGTTTAGAAGTTTCGCCGCATCCTTTGCAAAATAAGTGGCAATTAAATCAGCGCCTGCTCTTTTGATGGAAGTCAGTGTTTCTAAAATTGCTTTTTCTTCATTGATCCAACCCATTTTGGCTGCAGCTTTGATCATGGCATATTCGCCGCTGATGTTGTAAACACTTACAGGAACGTTCACGGCATTTTTTACTTCGCGAACAATGTCGAGATAAGGTAGCCCCGGTTTTACCATTACAATGTCCGCACCTTCTTCCACATCCATCAATGCTTCTTTCACAGCTTCAATGCGATTGGCATAATTCATTTGATAGGTTTTTTTATCGCCGAACCCGGGAGCACTGTCCAGTGCATCGCGGAAAGGTCCATAAAAACACGAAGCGTATTTGGCGCTGTAAGCCATGATGCCCACTTTGGTAAATCCATTTTCTTCCAAACCATTTCTGATGGCACCAATTCTTCCATCCATCATATCGCTTGGCGCTACCATATCGGCACCAGCTTCTGCATGCGAAATGCTCATCTTCACCAACGCTTCAACGGTTGGATCGTTTACAATTTCTCCATTCTCAACAATGCCATCATGTCCATAAGATGAATAAGGATCGAGAGCAACATCGGTCATTACATACATGTCAGGAACAGCATCTTTAATGGCTTTAATGCTTCGTTGCATCAATCCGTTTTTATTCCACGCTTCTTTGCCGGTATTGTCTTTTAATTCGTCTTTGCATTTAATGAAAAGCAAAACGCTTTTAATGCCCATGCTCCAGAGTTCTTTTACTTCCTTTATAGTAAGATCTAAACTGCGGCGGTAATAATTGGGCATAGATGCAATTTCTGTTTGCACGTTTTCGCCTTCGTCAATAAATAAAGGAACAATAAAATCATTTGGTGTTAACACTGTTTCGGCAACCATGCTGCGGATGGCAGGAGTTGACCGTAATATTCTGTTTCTTCTTTGTAGGTTCATTTTCAAGGTTCGTTTAAAATATTATCAGGACTCTGATAAGTGTTGTGAATGTCAATAATTATTACTTCATTTTCCCTGATCTGAAAAATAATCGAAAAAGGAAAATAGGGTACTGCTAAAGAACGAATGTCTTTTTTGGAAGAGATAAAAGAATAGTGCTGCGGATGTTTTCTTAATTTTTCATATTGTTTTTCCAAAGTTTGGAGAAAGCGTTCTTCCAAAGAAGAACGTATTTTTCTGTAATATTCGCAGGCCTCTTCCGTATGTAGTTTAGCTTTTGGAGTAAGAGTGATCCTGAACATTATTTTTTGTTTCTGTTCCGGATAGAGGAATGAGCTTCTTCTACACTAAATCCCTTTTCACCCGAAGCAAAAAAATCATCACGACTTTTTTCAAACATTTTAATCTCTTGATCAGAAAATTTCTGTATTCGGTTATTCCCTTCCAACATTAACTGAAAAAGCTGATTTATTGTTTCGTCATCTGCCTCCAGCAGCATCTTGGCAAGTGCTACTTTTTGTTCTGCGATGCTCATAAAAACATTTTTTCAAATTTACAAAATATCCTCTCTATACCCAATCTCGTGGGCGCAAGCAAACCTGTACTAATTTATCTTCCTCACTGTTAGGCTTTGGTTGGTAATTGTATTCAAAACGTACGGTTGGCGGAAGGCTCATTAAAATACTTTCGGTTCTTCCATTGGTTTTTAATCCGAACAAAGTTCCCCGATCGTGAACTAAATTGAATTCCACGTATCGGCCTCTTCGTATTTCCTGCCAATGTTTATTCTCTTCGCTGTACGGAGTATCTTTTCTTTTTTCAACAATAGGAACGTAAGCCGGAATAAAAGCATCACCGCAGGTTTTTCCAAAATTCATCCAAAATTCGACATTATGCTTTTCATCGGCACGTTGGTGATCGTAAAAAATTCCACCAATGCCTCTTCTTTCACTTCCGCGATGCGTGTTCACAAAATAATCATCGCACCATTTTTTGAATTTTTGATAAAGAGCGGGATCAAATTCATTACAAACATTTTTATAGGTTTGATGAAAATGTTTCGCATCTTCTTCAAATAAATAGTAGGGTGTAAGATCAGTTCCGCCGCCAAACCATCTGTCCATCACTTCATCACTTTCATTGTACAATTCAAACATCCTGTAATTGCAATGAACCGTTGGCACAAATGGATTCAATGGATGAATAACCAAAGACAAACCGCAGGCAAACCATTTTGTACCGTTGATCTTTAATGTCGTTCGCATAGCATCCGTAACCTCGCCAAAAACAACAGAAGTATTTACCCCGCCTTTTTCAAAAACATTGCCGTTTGCAATTACTCTTGTTTTCCCACCCCCGCCTTCAGAACGTTCCCATTTGTCTTCTATGAATTTTGCTTTGCCGTCTGCTTCTTCAATCGCAGCGCAGATCCTGTTCTGCAAATCATGTATGTAGTCTGTCCAATTTTGTTTGATATCCATTTCTCAATAATCCTTTTAATCCTGTAAATCCTGGTTCAGACTGTATTCTTTCACTGCTTCCACAAAGGCTTTGGCATGATCAACCGGAACGTTCGGTGTAATGCCATGACCCAGGTTGGCAATGTAATGCTGTACACCAAACCCATCGATCATTTCTTTCACCCATTTTTTGATTTGCGGAACAGGTGCCAGCAATTTTGCAGGGTCAAAATTTCCCTGAAGGGTGATGTTATTGTTCGTTAATTTTCTTGCAAACTGTGGCGTAAGGCTCCAGTCAATTCCAATTCCGCTGGCATTGCTTTCACTCAAATCTTTTAATGCATACCAGCTTCCTTTCGGAAATAAAATCACCGGCGCACTGTCTTTTACTGCATCTGCAATTTGGATTAAATAAGGCTGTGCAAAATTTTTAAAATCTTCGGGAGATAAAGATCCTGCCCAGCTATCAAACACCTGCACTGTATCAGCGCCGGCTGTTACCTGTGCTTTCAAATAATCGATAGTGATGTTGGTAATTTTTTGCAGTAAAGCATGCGCCAATTGTGGCTCTGTGTAAGCAAACTGCTTTGCTTTGTCCCATGTTTTGCTTCCTTTGCCTTCTACCATATAACATAGAATGGTCCACGGGGCACCGGCAAAGCCGATCAGTGGCACACGGCCATTCAATTCTTTTTTTGTTAACGTCAACGCATCGAGCACATATTTTAAATGATGTGCTGCGTTGGAAGTGTTGAGTGCATCAACATCCTTTTGTGTTTTGATGGTTTTGGGAAGTGATGGTCCTTTGCCTTCTTCCATCAATACTTCTAATCCCATAGCTTGCGGAATGACTAAAATATCGGAGAAGATGATCGCTGCATCCACACCAACCTGGTCAACAGGTTGCAAAGTGATTGCTGTTGCCAGTTCAGGCGTTTGCACACGGGTGAAGAAGTCATATTTTTCTCTGAGCCTGATGTAATCAGGTAAATATCTTCCAGCCTGCCGCATCATCCATACCGGCGGCCGCTCCACTTTTTCTTTTCGTAATGCTTTTAGTAATAAATCGTTTTTTAGTTGGCTCATTCTTTGGTTTAATGTTTTAGTTTTTTATTTCTTCATCAGATTCCTGTCGCCTGTTTATGATTTACTTTGAATCCATCTGCTTTACTACTATTGGGCTTCTGTTTTCCTGAAAGCTATCGGGACACTCTTGTATGTTCGATATTCTATTCAGCATTGTGCACTTTCACTCATAGCAGTTGCTGTTCTCAAAATACAATTGAACCGATGCTAATAATGTTTCCTGGTCTGGCGATTTGCTGATAATAATTTTATTGTCAGCAAAATCAATAATGCTATTGGCTGTGGTTTCACCAATAGCAAAGCAAGCAGTGTGTTTCTTCAACTTATTTAGAAAAAAAAAGCTTTCTACTGCACTGGGACTGAAAAATAAAACAGCATCAAAATCGCCTGTGCTCAATGAAGGCGTTTCAATGGTTTCATAAACAATTACTTCATGAACTATAATTCCCACTTCTTTTAAAATGTTTGGTAATTCATCCCTTCGCCTATTGCCGCAGAAAAAGATAACTTCTTTTGCCTGCAGTTCAATGATCTTTTGTGCAAGGTCTTTCCCGTAGGCTGCAGTGGTTTTGATTTGTTCGTTGCTGATATAAGATAGCAGGGCTGATCTTGTTTTACCGGAGATGCAGAAAAAATTACGACTGTTGTTTTTGTCCAAATAATTCTTCACGGCCTCCACTGCATTGGCACTTGTAAAAACAACATCCATATCCCCGTTCATCAGCCAATGTGCAACCTCATCTTGTTTTTCTTTTGAAACAATGGGCCGGACAGAAATAAATTCCTGCTCCACAATTTCAATATCATATTCTTTCGCTTGTGTAATCAGCGAGGGCTCCAGTTTTTTTGTGCTTAAAACTTTATGCTTCGCCATTTGTGGTTAAACCTTTATTGCGAATACGTTCAACGATAACATCACCGCCTTTCAATAAAATTTCTTTGGCTGCTACTATTCCCAAATTAGCTGCATCTGCAAGAGCAACTACTTTTTGTGTCTCTGCTTTTTGCTTTCCATCCGGGCTCACGACATTACCCTTGAAAATAAGTTCTTCATTTTTTATTTCAGCCAAAGCAGAAATAGGAGTGGAACAACCGCCTAACAAGGCGCTCAAAAAATCTCTTTCAATTTTTGTGCATAGAGCAGTTGTATTATCGTTTAAAGGCTGGCAAGCATTAAATGTATAATCATCATCTTCTCTGCACAAAACCATAATAGCGCCTTGCGCCGGCGCCGGTAACATCCAATCCAGATCAATGGAATTTTGGGGACGCAAATGAATTCTTTCCAATCCTGCTGCAGCGAAAATGGCCCCATGCCAGTTGCTCTCTTTTAATTTGCGAAGGCGTGTATTTACATTGCCCCGCAAGCTTTCTATTGTATGCTGCGGAAATTGATTGAGCCATTGCGCAATTCTCCTTACACTTCCGGTAGCAATAATGGCATTTTCAAAGGCTGAAGCAGGGGCTTGTGTAAGCGAGGCTTGTGCAAGGATGGCCTTCTCACCGGGAAGGTCGGGATGGGCCACAAAAATATCTTTGTGCGAAGCTCTTTTCAAAACAGCTGCCTGTTGTATTCCCTGTGCCAGTTGCACAGGTACATCCTTCATCGAATGAACAGCAATATCAATGCGGTCATTCAACAAAGCAGCGTCTAAAGTTTTTGTAAATACACCGGTTACACCTAATGCATACAATGGTGTTACAGTATCTACATCGCCTTCACTTTTCATATACACCAATTCAGACGCAACGCCCTGTTTTTTTAACAGGTCCTGCACTAATGTAGCCTGCCACACAGCCAACTGGCTGTCACGTGTTCCAATTCGTAAAATTTTTTGCATTAATTTTTTGCGTTGATAAAATCGTTCAGCGCTGCAAGGTACTGACAACCGCGTTGGTTTTGAATCTTTACCTTCCCGGCTGTTTCATTCAACACACGTTGTATATACACTTCTAATTTTTTGGGGCAAGTGGTTGTGGTATATAAATGCTCGTGATAATTTATAAGTTCCTTCAGTTTTATTTTTAGGTCCTTCAACATCGGCACATGCTTGCGCATTTCGCACCATTCGCTAAACTCATCCATCACTTCTGCTATAATAGCCTTTGCCCTGGGCACTTCAGCCAAACGCATTTTCAGTGTTTCATCTTTCAACCTGGAAAGTTCATCCACGTTCACCAACCGCACATTGGCTAATTGTTGTGCTGCAACTTCTACGTTATAGGGAATCGAAAGATCGATGATCAACTTTTCATTTTGACCTTCCAGATGTTCTTTTAAAATAGTGGGCTCAGGAGAATTGGTAGCTACTAAAATAATATCGGCTTTTGTAATTTCTGATCTTAGATTTTCAATTGACGCTTGTTGCAGTCCTAATTCACCGGCGAGTTCTTTTGCTTTTTCCGGCGAACGGTTGATTAAGGTAATGTTTCTGGTTTCCAGGTAATCAACCATGTTTTTACAAGTATTGCGGCCAATTTTGCCTACACCTAACAATAAGATGTTTTTGTCAGAAGGCTTGGTTACTTTACTGCGTATGTATTGCACAGCAGCAAAAGAAACAGAAACTGTTCCGCCGCTTAGCGCTGTATTGTTCTTAATTAATTTGGACGATTGTAACACGCAGTTGATCAGTCTCTCTGTAAAAGCGCCAACAAACCCGTGTTCTTTTGAAAATTTGACCGCTGTTTTTAGCTGGCCCACAATTTCATAATCTCCCAAGATCTGCGAATCTAACCCGGCGCCCACACTAAAAACATGTTCAATCGCTTCAGCCCCGTTTTTTATATATGCCGACTGCTTAAAGGTTTCTACACTGCCTGCCGTTTGAGAACACAACAACTCCACTAATTGATGACTGCAATAGCCGAAACCATAGATCTCTGTGCGATTGCAGGTAGAAAGGACGAAAATCTCGTTTAAACCTTGTGCCGATGCACTTTCTAAAATGGCGGCATATTGCTCGGCGCCAATAGCAAATTGGCCACGAACCGAAGCGTCCGATTTTTTATAATTAATTCCTGCTACGTAAAAATTTGATATGTTCTTGAAATACTGGGCGTTCATTTCTTCATCAACATTCACAGCGCAAAAGTAGTTTCACAACTTTCAATAATCTAAAATGAATGTCATTGATCTGTCATTTCAGCGCCTGATTTTCATCAGTTTGCACAATGAGGAGTATCAATTGACAATATGCCTGTATCAATTGGAAGCTTTAATAGCAGTGAATTTGAGCAGTAATGAATGAATTAAGCAGTTATAAGCAGAATTGTATTTTTGCTTTAGTCTGTCTTATTATTTTTGATGTTTTTATGAAGCGAGCAATTGTCCTCATGAACCTGGGTTCACCCGATTCTACCGATGTAAAAGATGTTAAACGATACCTTGATGAATTTTTAATGGATGCAAGGGTAATTGATAAACCCTGGCTGCTTCGTGCCTTATTGGTTAAAGGTATTATTACACCTTTCAGGGCCCCCAAATCTGCAGAAGCATATAAATCTATCTGGATAAAAGAAGGCTCTCCTTTGATTGTTATTAGCAGGCAGCAGGAAAGTGCTTTGAAGAAAGAAATTGAGGAACCGGTTGTCATTGCCATGCGATATGGAAGTCCTTCGCCAAAAAATGCCTACGATCAATTGCTCCAAAAAATTCCTGGCCTTGAAGAAGTAATTGTGGTTCCTATGTACCCGCATTATGCCATGAGCAGTTATGAAACAGCAGTGGAATATGCAAAGGAGCAGCACAAAAAAGGCAACTATTCATTTAAGCTCACTTTCATTAAGCCTTTTTATAACGACGAAGCCTATATTCATGCGTTGAGTGAAAGCATTCGCCCTTATGTAGAAAAAGAATATGACCAGGTTTTATTTTCTTATCATGGCATACCCGAACGGCATATTTTAAAATGCGATCCTACCAGGCAGCATTGCTTAAAAGTGGACAATTGTTGTGAAGTGCCATCGCCTGCCCATGCTTATTGCTACCGTCATCAGTGTTGGGTAACTACCAATTTAGTTGCCGATACATTAAACATACCAAAAGAAAAGAGAGGCTTCTCTTTTCAGTCGCGTCTGGGCAGAGACCCGTGGCTGAAACCGTATACAGCAATGCGTTTGGCGGAATTGCCAAAAGAAGGCGTGAAAAAAATAGTAGTGGTTTGCCCTGCTTTTGTAAGCGATTGTTTAGAAACACTCGAAGAAATGGGAGAAGAAGGAAGAGAAATTTTTTTACATGCAGGAGGAGCGTCTTTTGAATTAATTCCCTGCCTGAATGTGCATCCGCTTTGGATAAGTGCTATGGCAAGATGGATTAAAGAATATGTGTCAGGTAGCAAAGAAATGATTTTTGAAATGTAAAATGCTAAATATAAACGGCCCTTCTTTATAGTGCAGACGTTTTTTTAATTTTTTGCATTTTAGATTTTACATTCACGTCACATGTACGATTACATAAAAGCCCTTCATATCATTTTCATCGTTACCTGGTTTGCAGGTATGTTTTACATTGTGCGATTGTTTATTTATAATACTGAAGCAAACAATAAAAAGGAGCCTGAGAAAAGCATTCTGCAAAAACAGTTTTCTGTAATGATCAAAAGATTGTGGTTTGGTATTACCTGGCCATCAGCAATTTTAACGCTGATACTTGGGCCTCTGGTAATGATGAAAGGCTATTGGTATAAAACACTTTTTAATGACACAGGCAGGTGGCTTTTGGTGAAGCTTTGCTTTGTCATTCTTTTATATGCCTACCATTTTTCATTACACGCCATTTATAAACAACAAATGAATGGCATATTCAAATACGCTTCGCAAAAGCTGCGTGTGTGGAACGAAGTGGCCACTATTTTTTTAGTGGCTATCGTCATGCTGGCCACGGTAAAACAGGCTGTTAGTTTTGTATGGGGACTGATTGGATTGATTGCATTGGTTATCGTCTTGATGAGTGCTATTAAAATCTACAAAACCGTAAGGGGGCCCCTCAATCCCCCAAAGGGGAAATAATCCATCACGCAAGCCTCGCTTATTTAATCATATTAAGCTCTTAACCTTTACTAAAAGTTGAGAGCTTTTATTTACAGGAATGAATGATTGAATCATAGGTTTTGTGCGGTTGCCAAATTCCCCCGTTGGGGGATTGAGGGGGTCTTCTTTTTCCTTGTCCTGTTCATCCACATAATAGTGCCCGTAATAGGAAAGCTAACGCCAAATAAACAAACCATAAAGGCAATGATCTTTGACGGCATGCCCCAAAGACTCCCGGTATGCACGGGTTTGAAAGTAGAACGTACTTTGGCGCCCAAACTTCTCTCTTCAAATGCAAGCTTGCCCAGCACAACGCCGGAATATTGATCCACATACACAGCATCAGTGGCCGACTCATGCAGTGCATTTTTATTGAGCACTGCAACAGCAATAGCTTCTAAAGAATCTTTAGGCATAGAAAGCGAATAAAAATCTGCATGGGGGTACACCGTTTTTACCGTAGTAAGCGCCTCGTCAAATGAAATGCGCCTAGCATTCAATACGTAAGCCGATTTAGGAGGTGGTGGATTTTTTAAAGGCGAATTGGTCACCGCGTAAATGCCTTTATTGAACCATTCAAAGCTCCATGCCAGCCCCGTAAAAGCAATGATGAATAAAAATAGTGCACTGTAAAAACCAAATACAATATGCAGGTCGTGGTTGAGCCGCTTCCAGCCTGCATTGCTTTTAATTTTTATGCGCTGTTGTAAGATCTTTTTTGTTTTGGGCCACCAAAGAATAATACCCGTAGTGATAATAAAAAGAAAAATAAAAGTGGAAACACCAACAATATATTTACCGGCGCCCTTGTCGCTGCCCAGCAACCAGCGGTGCAAGGCAAATACTTTGTAAAAAAACGTTTCCCTGTAACTGTATTTTTCTAAAATGGTTCCATTGTACGGATTAACGAAAATCGTATAGCCGGCGGGCCGTTCTGCAGGCTTTGCTTCTTTCTTTAATGCAAAGCTGACATTGATCTCTGCCGACCGCAAAGCATCATCATATACTTTTACGCCATTGATCTTCGCGAGGGGAAAACTATCTTTTACAAATTGCGTTAACTGCGCTATCGGCAGCTTGTTATTTCCTTCCGCTACAAAATATCTTTCCTTATGAAAAGACATTTGCAGGTCTTTCTCAAAAACCAAAATAGCCCCGGTAAGGCAGGCTGTTAAGATTACCAATCCGGCTGCAAGGCTCAGATACAAATGAATGCGGCGAAAAAAAAGCTTCATGGGTTGACAATAAAAATAAAAAAGAGGCAAAACAAAATGCTTCGCCTCTTTCAATAAGGTTAATTAAAATCTATACGAAACAGTAGCTGCAAATTGTCGTGGCGGTATAGGGTTAATGCTATAGTTTTCATGAACATAATAATTCAAAGTGTTGGTAACATTGGAAACTTTAGCCAGCACACTGATCTTTTTATAAGTATAACCTGCCGTTACATCGAGTGTAGTATAGCCCGAAACCGGGATTTGCCTGGAATAAGTTTGCGCTTGTTGAACGGTATTGTTCCACCCGCCTATGCGTTTGCCCATATAAACAGCAGTAGCACCTATTTTCAAACCTCTTAATGCATATTTGGTGAATGTGTAAAAAACACTGGCATTGGCTGTATGCGCCGGGTTGTTAACCAGCCTTTCACCTTCTATAAAGTTGCCTTTTGCCGAATCGGTTTTGGTATAGCGCATATAATTATAGCTATATCCTGCTAAAAGAGAAAGGCCAGGAAGGGGATGGCTTGCCAGGTCTAATTCAACACCATCGCTGGTGGTTTGTCCCGATAGCATTTTAATGGAAGTAT
>JBQCHB010000563.1:0-9065 GCA_051955075.1 Flavisolibacter sp. | reverse complement strand
CCTAAATTTTTTAATTGGGCTTTTAATGAAACAAGGGGAGAGGCAATAAGAAAACACTGGAAGCTTATTCCCGACAATACAGACCTGCTCATTACGCATGGACCACCTTACGGAATTTTAGACCAGGTTGCCAGTGGTCATCACGTTGGTTGCAAAGACCTTTTGAACAGGGTGAAAGAAGTGAAGCCGAAACTGCACGTATTTGGCCATATTCATGAATCGTATGGGACTGCTGCAAGTTTTGGTGTGAAATTTATCAATGCAAGTTTGACAAGTGACGCTTACGAAATGATTAATGCACCAATTACAGCCGCACTTATCGGTCCGCCCATTGGCCGTAGCGGCCTGTTACAAACCTAAAGCAACCTTCAGTTTTCCGTAGCCGCTCTTGCTTACCGGAATTCTTGCGCCTGATCTTAAAACAGCCAAATGGTTCTCTTTCTCATAAGGATCAATTCTTGTTATTTCCTGCACATTCACTATATAAGACCTGTGCGTACGTACAAATTGATTTTGAGGAAGCGCCGTTTCAAAAAAGCTCATGGTTTTGTTCTTTAAAAAATTGCCTTCCGTTGTAAAAATTTTTGCATAATCATCTGCTGCTTCTATGTAGTGAATTTCGGGTACAGGAATGATCTTGATCTTGCCGCCGGTTTTTACAACAATGCGTTCGTTTTGCGCAGGCAATTCTGTGTTGGATTGTAGCAAATCTTCAGTAGCTTTTTTTTGCTGCTGCAGCAAAGATTGGCTTGCAAATTTTTCTATGGCCTTATCAAATCTTTCTTTGCTGAAAGGCTTTAGCAAATAATCCACTGCGTGTGTTTCAAACGCTTTGATAGCGTATTCATCAAATGCTGTGGTAAAAATAACGGCAGGCGGTTGTTCAATTAGTTCAAGCATTTCAAAGCCGTTGATTTTTGGCATTTGAATATCCAGGAAAATAAGATCGGGCTGCTGCTGCATAATGGCTTTTACGCCTTCAAATCCATCGTTACATTCCTGCACAATTTCAATTTGCGCAAACTGCTGCAAATATTCCTTTACAATCAATCGTGCCAGCGGTTCATCATCAATAATTATCGCCCTGATCATTTATTGTGGAATTTTAATTGTTGTGATAAATATATTTCCGTTGATCTCAGTTCTTAGCAAGTCATTTCTTGCAAACAACAAGTATAACCTTCTTTGTACGGAACTTAAACCAAAGCCTGTTCCTTTTTTAGGTGAGCTGGTTTCGGGGTCAAATGGATTTCTTACTTCAATCAATAAATTGCTGTCATCTTGTTTTGCTGCTATGCTGATCGTAATCGCATCAGTTGTATCATACAATCCAAATTTGATAGCATTTTCTACCACAGGTTGTAAAAGCATGGCCGGCAGGCGCAACGACGCGTCTGTGTTGTTATTAATATTGGTAGACAACCGGTGCCCAAAACGAACCTTTTCAATTTCAAGATACAATTGCAGGTGCTGCAGTTCTTCATTGAGACTCGTCCATTGGTGATCTTCTTTTTTTAAAGTGCCACGCAAAAAGTCTGACAATTGCTGGATCATCGTCCGGGCCTGCTGTGGCTGTAGCCCAATTAATGCATTTATAGAGTTAAGGCTGTTGAAAAGAAAATGCGGTTGTAATTGCTGCCTGAGCTTATATAGTTCTGCTTCCTTTGATAATTTTTCTGCTTCTGTTTTCCGCTTTTCAATTTCGTGTTGATCTTGAATTGTATACCATAACACACTTACCAAAGCCATACAACCCACAATAAGAAAGCCAATAGCCAAACGAACGGGAACTGACTGTGAAAAAAACTGAGTATAATCTGCAGAATCATTTGACAAAAGTTTTAAAATGCTGCGGCTAACCAAAAGCCACGTAATGGACAGCGCAATGCATAACCCTAAAATATAACCGTACTTGTTTTTTTGAGGAATATAAAATTGCAGGGTGACGGTTATTAAAAGTGATGCACTGACCAATAAAAAATTACTAACGGTGCTGTCCCAAATGGCCATCTTCCACGAAAACCCAAACCAGTTAAGCACAAAAGCATGCATGATGCTCCATATCAGCCAGCAAATGGCAAATACCAAACGGAAGCGCAGCGTTTTTAGTGGTGATGTGGCCAATGAATTAAATTAAATTCAGCAATCGGTGTGTTTGTTTTTCCAGGATGGACTCGGCTTTGCGATGCACGAAATTAGTGTAAGCACCGGCATCATCTACTTCATTAATGCGTGAATAAATTTCTGCGCCGTCTATTAATTTGCTTAGCCTGTACAGCTCAGACACATTAATAAACTGCCAGCGCACCAATTCATTTTTTTGGTTTAAAAAAGATTCCTGTTCTTCTTTGCCTATGCTGCAGGCTTTTTGAAAGGCTTCGTCTTCATGGTTGGCAGCTATTAAGCGCAATTGTTCGTCAAACTGGGCTGTATGCTCTCCATTACCGCAAACGATCTGGTAAACCATTTTTGCTAAATACCATTTCATAAGTAAAATTTTATTTGCTGATAAATCAACGGTTGGTGAAACACTGAGAATGGAACTTTTTTTATAATGAGCCTGACTTTTGGATTACTATTAAACCCAGTTGCGTCGCACTCGTGTACATTCTATCCGCTATTCATCATTCCGCCAATTAAAAACTTCTTATTTCAATTCCGCCAAACATGCAGGTTCCATCAAGAATCAGCACTTTATTAGGATCGGGATTAATGCCGCTGACCTGTCGTTTATCATCAACGCCACCAAAAATGGCCGTGATATCACTTTGCACATCCCAGGTGGAAGGCACTATTAGTTTGGTGCCGCCGAAAATATTTGTCGCGTCTATCGTTACCCTTCCTGTAAAGTCAGCCTGCGTCAGATCAATTTCAGAACCGCCCATGAAGCTTACGATATCGCCTCCTTTGAAACTTTTGGTCAAAACATTTTTTTTTACACCACCAAAAACGGCTGTCACATCGATAAAGTCGCTGCGATCACCAGGATAAAAAGTTTTATCTGCTGGTGCGCCGCTTTGTTGCATTTGTTGCCAATCACTCTCATGGTAATGCCTCCACCTCCGCCAGTTATTTCGCCTGGGACGAAGTATAAAAGCAAGACCAATCGTTATCAATACAACAGGCGCAATAAAACGATTCAAATTGAGGGAGGGGTTTATATCATCCATTAATAAAAAGCCGCCAATAATGATAGGAATCAACCAGCCGCCGCCGCGAAAGCTATGTTTGGCGCCGATAAACAAACCAAGTGCAATAAGGAATACAGGCCATGTTAAAAACCACGCGGGAAAGAAAACGATGTTCATTGTTTTTAAAAGCCACAGGCCACCAACTATCAAAAGAAACAAGCCCGCCCAAACGCGGCCATGCCTCCTTCTTTTCTCAATCTGCTGCCACCTGTTTTCAATATTATTTTTAAAATCTTCGTTCATGTTTTTAAAATTTAGGTCAAAGTAAATATGCTATTTGTTGTAAGACAAGAACAGATAGGTGATAGAAAGGGTTTTTACCGGTAAACAACAGAACTTATTCGGTAAAGATTATAGGCAAAGCCAAAGCTGTGCGTTTCGCGGCAAAAAACACTGGACAAAAGACATACAATTTTTAGTTGCCATTTCCTTTGATGAACTCTGTTATTTTTGCTTATCATAAAGCCAGCGCATGTTTGAATTGTTATTTCAAAAGTTTGAAGAAAAAGTACAACTGACAGACGAGGAAAAAGAAATCAGTAAATCTTTTTTTACACCCAAAAAATTGCGCAAGCGTCAATACCTTTTGCAGGAAGGTGATCCGTGTAAATACGTGGCTTTTGTGGAAAAGGGCATGCTGCGTTCGTACACTGTGGATGAAAAAGGAAATGAACATGTAATGCAATTCGCTTTTGAAGGCTGGTGGATTGCGGACCAGTTTAGCTTTTTAACCGGTGAACCTTCAATGTATAATATTGATGCGCTGGAAGATTGTGAGCTATTGCTGCTATCGAAAAACGCAGAAGAACAAATGATGACAAAGCTTCCGCAAATGGAGCGCTACTTTCGAATCCTTTTACAAAATAATTTAATTGCCACACAAAGAAGGTTGATCAGTTCTTTAAGCCACACAGCAGAAGAAAAATATACAGAACTTGTTCAATCTTGTCCTACCATTCCACAACGTGTACCTCAACACATGATGGCATCTTATCTCGGTATTACTCCCGAAACACTCAGCCGCATCCGCAGGCAAATTACCCTGAAGAGGTAGTTGATATGTTGACAGGTTGATCAAGTTGATAGGTTAGTTTCCAGTTTTTTTGCACAAGAACTTTTCAGCTTTTCAACCATTCAACGGTTCAACTTTCTTGACCTATATCAATGCCATTTCCTGGCTTACCTCAATGGAGGCAGCCTCATTGTCGTAGTAGCTTTGTGGAACAAAAGCAAATCAAAAATGACAAAAACAATAGCAATAATAGGGGCGACAGGAAATATGGGATCGGCTATTGCAAAGAGCCTGGCAAACGCTGATTACCGCCTTTTGCTTTTTGCACACGACAAAGAAAAATTAAATAAGGCCAACAGCGAAATAAAAAGCATCAATTCAAATGCAGATGTTGATTGTATGGGCTGTGCTATGGAAGCCAGCTGGGAAGCCGATATTATTATAGCAGCCGTTCCTTACGCTGTGGAAAAAGAAGTGGCTGAAAAGATCAGGCAAGTGGCCACACAAAAAATTGTTATTAGCATTACTAATCCGGCTAACGAGGATTTTACTCAAGTACTTACTTCGCCGGGCACCAGTGCTGCTGAAGAATTGCAGAAATTATTGCCAGCATCAAAAGTGGTAAAAGCATTCAACACAACCTATGCTGCTGATTTTGCACAGCCAGTTATTGCCGGAAACCAGGTTGATGCTTTTATTGCAGGAGATGACGATGAAGCGTTGCAAATAGTAAAGGAACTAGTTGCCAAAACCGGGTTTAACCCTATTGTAGCAGGCCCCCTTTCGGTAAGTCGTACGCTGGAAGCTATGCAATTACTTTTAATTCAATTAACAATAAAAAACAATTACAACTGGATAGCTGGTTGGAAAGTATTACATCAATAATTAAAAACAATAAAACGAAAACAAAACAAATGAAAAATTTACTCGCAACAAACGCAAACAACTGGCCGGCTTTAATTGCCCGTCTCGCATTAGGCATTGTTGTATTTCCACACGGAGCACAAAAATTATTCGGCTGGTTCGGCGGCTATGGTTTTGAAGGAACTATGGGCTTCTTAACCACACAAGCCGGACTTCCATACATAGTAGCATTATTGGTCATTCTTATTGAAAGCATTGCTTCGCTGTTTGTGATCTTTGGTTTTTTTACACGAATTGCAGCGCTTGGGATATTTGGCCTTTTCACGGGCATTGTATTTCAAATCCATGCAGCCAACGGCTTCTTTATGAACTGGGCAGGAAATCAAAAGGGCGAAGGCTTAGAATACTTTTTATTATTACTTGGATTAGCACTTGTTCTCATTATATCAGGTGGCGGCAAAGCCAGTGTTGACGCTGCGCTTACAAAAGACCTGGCTAAAGCAAGCGCCTAATTAATCGCAATTGATAGTTACTAGTTGCACAAATTAGCTTTTGAACTTTTGTCATATAAAATCTAAAAGGAGAATTAACAATGACAAGTTTTGGACAGTTTAAAAAATTTACCAGTGATTTGAAAGAGCAGGAGCAGCTTATGCCTGTTTTGTTTATAGGCCATGGTTCGCCAATGAACGGAATTGAGAACAATGCTTTTAGCAATTATTGGAAACAACTGGCTAAAGAAATACCTGTTCCCAAAGCTGTTTTGGTTGTGTCAGCACACTGGTTAACCAAAGGAACAAAAATAACAGCGATGGATTTTCCCAAAACCATTCATGATTTTGGTGGATTTCCGCAAGCATTGTTTGATGTGCAATACCCGGCACCGGGCAATTATGAATTGGCTAAAGAAACAGCGTCTATCATCACATCAGGTAAGGTAGAGTTAGATCACGATTGGGGATTGGATCACGGCACATGGACAGTAGTTAGGCACATGTATCCAGAAGCAAATATTCCTGTGTTGCAACTGAGCATTGATTATACAAAAAGCCCACAATATCATTACAGTCTGTCTAAGGAATTGTATTCCTTACGTAAAAAAGGCGTGCTTATTATTGGCAGTGGCAACATGGTGCATAATCTCAGGATGATTGCCTGGGATAAGATCGACGGGCCGGAATATGGCTATGATTGGGCTCATCAAATGAACACAACTTTTAAAGAGCTGATCGGCAATAACGAACACGATAAGCTAATTAATTTTCAGAATCTCGGCAGGGAGGCGCTGCTTTCCATTCCAACACCTGAACATTACCTGCCTTTGCTTTACACTTTGGGCCTGAAAAGCAACAATGATTTGCCAATATTTTTTAACGACAAAGCGGTTGGTGGCTCGCTAACCATGACCTCGGTAAAATTGGGCTAACAGTAAAGGGTAGGGTTTTTGATACTAAACATCTGCGCGAAAATGACAAGTAAATTTCGTTTTGATGTTACAACATTAATTAAATTTGCAAACATTCTAAAATCAACTTTATGGCAATTAAATGGAAGATTGATCCGGCACACTCGGAGATACAGTTTAAAGTAAAACATTTGATGATTACTACCGTGACAGGCTATTTCAGAAAATTTGATTTAGAGGTAGAAACACAAACAGAAGATTTTAATTCCGCTTCACGCATAGAATTTACAGCCGATATAGATTCAATTGACACCAACAATCAGCAACGTGACCAGCATCTTAAATCGGCAGATTTTTTTAACGGGGAAGAACATGGCCAGTTAAAATTTGTTGGTAAAAAATACGAAGGCAGTGGCGATGAAGCTAAGCTTACCGGTGACCTTACGATAAGAGGAGTTACAAAACCGATTACTGTGAATGTAGAGTTTGGTGGTATTGTGGTCGATCCTTATGGACAAACAAAGGCTGGTTTCACCGTAACCACTAAGTTAAGCCGCAAGGAGTTTGGCCTTACGTGGAGTGCCGTTACAGAGGCAGGACAGGTTGTAGTCAGCGATGAAATTCGTGTTCATGCAGAGATACAATTAGTAAAGCAGGCGTAAGTTTTTCATATTTGGTTTTGGTTTATAAACGCAGCGCTAAAAGTGCTGCGTTTTTCTTTGTAATCTTTTCGAGATAATGTCAGCCAAATAAAGATTTAGGCAGTGCATTCTTTTACCAGCTTAATTGCCTCCACAGCTTCTTTCACATCATGCACACGTAAAATATTGGCGCCGTTTAACAAAGCAATGGTGTGCAATACGGTTGTTCCGTTTAATGCCTGCTCTGCAGTTATTTGCAGCGTTTTATAAACCGTGGCTTTGCGTGAAAGTCCTACCATTACAGGCTTTTGCAATTGCTGGAAATAAGAGAGATTTTTTAGCAACTGAAAATTGTGTTGAAAAGTTTTGCCAAAACCGAACCCAGGATCAATGATAATGTCATGAATACCTGCTTTAATTAGTTCGGCTATTTTAAAATTGAGCGAATCAAACACTTCGGTCACTACATTTTGATAAGTAGGATTTATTTGCATGGTTTGCGGGTGGCCTTTCATATGCATCAATACATAAGGAACTTTCAATTCCGCAACTGCAGGAATTAATCCTCCATCAATGCTGCCGCCACTAACATCGTTAGCTATACTTGCCCCGGCGGCTACCGCTTCTTTTAACACTGAAGCGTAAAATGTATCAATGGAAATAACAGCATCAGGAAATCTTTTGGCAATAGCTTCAATGGCAGGGATCACTCTATCTAACTCTTCGGCAGCGTCTACCTGTTCACTTCCGGGCCTTGTACTTTGTCCGCCTATATCTAAAATAGCAGCGCCGTCATTTAACATTTTTTCTGCACAGAAAAGAATATCATCTGTTTTCCCTGCTCTGCTGCCCTTGTAAAATGAATCAGGGGTAGTATTGATAATTCCCATTGCAATGGCACTATCAATCATCAATAACCTTCCTTTACAATTAAGCGTAAACATTAAGCGGTGTTTGTTATTTTTGAAACCACAAATTTTAAAATACGAATTACACAATTTTTTTAATACGGATTATACTATTAAAAAGAATTGTCACGAATAATCTAAAATATGCCAGATACCAACCAACAATATGATGCAATCATTAAGAACTGTGAAGCAATTTTTTTTAAAAAAACGAAAGACTACGGAACAGCCTGGAGGGTTTTAAGAAACATTTCTATAATAGATCAGATATATATCAAGGCGCAAAGAATTCGGACCATACAGGAAAAAGGTGAACAAAAGGTAGGTGCGGTAGGAGATGATATTGCTTCTGAATTTATTGGCATTATTAACTATTCCATTATTGGATTGATGCAAATGCAATTAACGGAAGACGATCCTGAAGAACTGGAATTGAACAAAGTTGAATGCCTGTATCATTCTTATTGTATGCAGTCCAAAGAACTCATGCAAAGCAAGAACCATGACTACGGCGAAGCGTGGCGTAACATGACACAGGAAAGTTTTGTCGATCTGATACTGATGAAACTTCAACGCATGCGGCAGATTATCAGCAACAAAGGAAAAACAATCATCAGCGAAGGATTAGATGCCAATTACTTTGACATGATCAACTATGCCGTTTTTGCCTTAATATTAATGCAGGAATCAAAACAAGTGTAATGAGAATTTTCGTTCGTATCATTCAAATTTTTGTTGGTGTTCTTTTTATTATTTCAGGCCTGGTAAAAGCCAACGATCCGCTTGGATTGAGTTATAAAATGAAGGAGTTCTTTGAACTCTGGAATAGCGAATTAGCAGCAGGTGGTTTCTTTTTAAAAAATGGTTTGATCTCTTTTTTTGAACTGCTGCACGAAAGTTCACTTGCCTTGTCCGTATTCATGATCACCCTGGAAATTTTTGCAGGCGTGGCCTTGTTGCTGGGTTGGATGAAGAATTTTATTTTATGGCTGCTTCTTTTACTGATCATCTTCTTTAGTTTTTTAACCGGATATGCTTACTTGT
>JBQCHB010000562.1:0-7476 GCA_051955075.1 Flavisolibacter sp. | reverse complement strand
GTTACTCAGCTCCTGTATTTTTGGAATGTAATGCTCCAGCCGTACAAACTCTACATAACGATTCTTGATCTTACGGGCCCTGAACCAAACATACATCACCATGAACATTAAGCCACCGATCATTAAAGTTATGTAGCCACCATGGGTAAACTTTTGCAATAAGGCAAAAAGAAAAATTATTTCTATAATAGAATAAAAAGCCAAAAATATCCAAATGTAAATAGGCTTGATGCGGCGTGCCACCATGAAGTTGGAGAACAGTATGGTTGTCATCAGCATAGTGACTATAATTGCCAAACCATAGGCAGCTTCCATTCGTTGCGAAGTTTGAAAGTGCAATACCACGCCTACG
The DNA here is from genome assembly GCA_051955075.1 of Flavisolibacter sp. Lineage (GTDB taxonomy): Bacteria > Bacteroidota > Bacteroidia > Chitinophagales > Chitinophagaceae > Flavisolibacter. Next base: position 7,124 of record JBQCHB010000562.1, on the reverse strand, counting down.
CAACCAATGAACATAAGCGCATTTAACGATGGAATAAAAAGCTGGCCTCTTGCTTCAGACGGATACCTGATCTTCAGTTTGGGCCACAGGTTCAGGCGCATGGCCTCACTGATCAATGTGAACGAACCAGAGATCATGGCCTGGCTGGCAATGACAGCAGCAGTTGTGGCAATGATCACTCCAATAATAATAAACCATTCCGGCATCAGGTCGTAAAAAGCATTGATGCCAAGATTGGTTTTTACGGCTTCTGTTATGGTTACACCTTCGTGATTATGCAACAAGCTGGCGCCCTGGCCAAGATAATTGAGCAATAAACACGACTTTACAAAAATCCATGAAATCCTGATATTTCCTCTACCGCAGTGCCCTAAATCGCTGTACAAGGCTTCGGCACCCGTAGTACACAAAAAAACAGCACCGAGTAACCAAATGGCACTGGGGTAGGTTCGCACAAATTCAAATGCATAATGAGGGCTGAAGGCCCGAAAAATTGTAAAATCATCGGAAAGATGAACAAGGCCTAACACAGCCAACATGCTAAACCATACAAACATGATGGGACCAAAAAATTTGCCGATGGATGCCGTACCGAATTGCTGTAAGAAAAAAAACAAGACTAAGATGACCAGCACAATGTAAACCACATAGGTTTCTATATTGTGGAAAGTGGGTATTTTCTTTAAACCTTCTACAGCTGACGTAATAGAAATGGGAGGCGTGATAATGCCATCTGCAAGCAGGGCCGAACCACCGATCATGGCAGGCAAAACCAGCCATCTTTTTTGCCGCCGCACCAGTGCATACAAAGCAAAAGTACCTCCTTCACCACGGTTATCTGCTCTTAACACCAAAACCACGTACTTGATGGTGGTTTGGAGCGTTATTGTCCAGATAATACAGGACAAGCTTCCAATGATCAGTTCTTCATTAATTGTTCTGCCGTTGATAATAGCATTAAATACATACAGCGGGGAAGTGCCAATGTCTCCGTAAATAATTCCCAATGCTATTACCAATCCTGCAACTGTAACCTTATTAAGCGGTGCTTTCACTGTACCAGAATTAAATTGATTAGTTTACCACAATGCGAATTTGTAAAGGTATATGTTAAAATTAAAGAAGTTGATATGTTGGCAGGTTGAAAATTAATAATCAGGACAGCCTGCTTTTTTGTGGAAGCCAGCTGTATAATTTCGAGCTATGGTTTAGAAATGCTTTGCTTTTGTTTATCCGAAATGCATTGACACATTTTGACTTATCGCTTACCAGCTTGGTAACTACTAAACTTTCGACAAATTACATGCAGCCAAGTGAAATTTTAAGCGTCTTATAAGAAATACAACCTTTAACTTTAATCGTTTAAAGAATTTGCAGCTTATGCGTTTTGCCCAATATTTATTGACCTTTTGCCTGTTAACGTTCGCAACATCCGTTTTTGCCCAGAAAATTGTTTATTCGCAGCCCGGTGATGACGATACAAGAAGAATGAACTTTGAGGTCATCGGCAAGGTATCCGGCAACTTCCTTATTTATAAAAATACCCGCGGAAAAAGCTTCATTAGCATTTACGATAACAATATGGAAGAAGTGAATAAGGTGGAACAGGAATACATTCCTGATGACCGGCTCATCAATGTGGACTTCTTTCCTTACAACGATTTCAGCTATATTATTTACCAGTACCAGAAAAAAAACATTGTGTACTGCAATGCTGTAAAAGTGAATGGAAGCGGCAAAAGAATTTCGGATGTAATAACACTGGACACTACTAAACTTGGTTTTGCTGCTAACAATAAAATTTATTCAACCATCAGCAATGAAAATAAAAGCAAGCTGATGGTGTTTAAGATCAATTCGAAAAACAAATCAAAGTTTTTAATTACAACGCTGCTGTTTGATAATGAACTGGCTCTTCAAAAACGTTCGCAGTTTGTAATGCCTATGGATGAACACGATGATGACCTTGATGAATTTAATTTGGACAATGATGGCGACCTGGTTTTTACACGGTTCACCCGCAACAATAATGAAACTATTAACAGCGCTACTTTATTCTGGAAACAGGCGGCTGTAGATACCGTAAATGCTATTGCCATTCCAATGGAAAAAATTCTTTTAGACGAGATCCATATCAAAGTAGACAATTCCAATAACCGTTATTTTCTTACTTCTTTTTATTACACAAAAAAAAGAGGCAATATTGAAGGATTTTATTTTTATGTGTGGGATAAACAAACAAGGCAACCTGTTCTGCAAAATGCAGTGGCTTTGGGAGATGACCTGCGCAATGATGCCAAAGGTGATGCCAATACAAAAATGGCTTTCAACGATTATTTTGTAAGAAACGTGGTAATTAAAAAAGATGGCGGTTTTATTATTAATACCGAAGCTTATTACACCACTTCCCGCAACGGCAACTGGAACCGCTGGAATTATTTATATGGTTATCCAATGGGCTCCTACGATTATTACAGCACCTATTCTCCTTTATACAACAGCTGGTACTGGCGTGACAGGTATAATAATTACCAAAATGTGCGCCGCCATGCCGATAATGTAACTATACTTTCCTTCGACAATACCGGCAAATTGCAATGGAGCGGCGTTATTCATAAAGAGCAGTTTGATGATGAATCGGACGACAGGATTTCTTATTTGATGGCCAACACCGGCAGCCAGATCCATTACCTTTTTAATGTAGATGAAAGAAGAGCCCTGCTGCTGAACGACTATACTTTATCGCCGGGGGGAGAACTAAACCATAATCCTACATTAAAAAACCTGGACAGAGGCTATGAATTTTTACCCAAATACGGTAAACAGGTTAGCTCCAACCAGTTGATCATTCCGTGCTACTATCGCAATTACATTTGCTTTGCTAAAGTGGAATTTAATTAATAGCATTGCTGCGTGATTGGATTGTTTAAACAAAAGTCTCCGGGAAATGTTGTCGTTCTCCTGATTTTTGGCCTTATGCTGAAGTTGCCTTTGTTCCTGTATCCACAAAACAGCGTGGTTACCGATAACGATGGTCCCTTATATAAATGGCTCATTGGCTGTTTTGCTTCTAACAATGCCTTCTTCAGTTCATTAATTGCTTTTGCATTATTATACCTGCAGGCTTTGCTGGTTACTTATTTAACAAATGAATACAGGATGCTGCCGCGGCAGAATTATTTGCCCTGTATGTCCTATCTTATCATCACGTCGCTGTTGCCTGAATGGAGTTATTTATCGGCGCCTTTAATAACAGCCACTTTTGTCATCGGGATGTTTGTCATGCTTTTTCGCTTGTATAATGCACCCAATGCCAAAGCCCAGGTGTATAATATTGGTTTGCTGACAGGCATTACTTCCTACATCTATTTTCCTTCGGTTTGTTTTATGCTTTGCATTTTATTAGGGCTGATGATTTTGAAAGCCTTTAAGCTTAACGAGATTGTCCTGTTTCTTCTAGGATGCCTTACACCTTACTATTTCTATGCTGTTTATCTCTATTTAACAGATGCTTTAAATCTCAAAAATTTTGTTCCCCATCTTTCGGTTACAGTTCCTGCGGTAGAAAGTTCCATCTGGCTGGCCATTAGTACGCTGCTGCTGGCTATACCATTTTTAATGGGTGGATTTTACATTCAAATGCATTTACGCAAAATGCTGATACAGGTTCGGAAGAACTGGAGCATTATATTGCTATACCTTTTACTGGCTTTTTTTGTACCATTTATCAACAGCAATCAGTCGTTTCATGCCTGGGTGCTGGTAGCTGCGCCTTTCGCTCTATTCCATGCCTGTGCTTATTTTTACCAGCCGCGCAAATTTATTTCGCTGGTTCTTTTCTTTGTTTCAGTGGGCTATGTATTGTATTTGCAGTATGCAACTCCAACATGGCATTAACAGAAAAATGAAGCGGGCAAACTATCTTTGTGGTTCAAAATTTTCCTCATGAAATTTGGTGTTGTTGTTTTTCCCGGCTCCAACTGCGACAGAGATATTTACAACGCATTGGTACACGATCTGAAACAGGAATGTATCATGCTTTGGCACAAAGACAGTGATCTTTCACAATTCACTACGGACGATTGCATTATTCTTCCTGGTGGTTTTTCTTATGGCGATTATTTACGCACAGGCGCCATTGCACGTTTTAGCCCTATTATGCAAAGCATTATTGAATTTGCCAATAAAGGCGGAAAAGTGTTAGGCGTTTGCAACGGTTTTCAAATTCTTTGCGAATCGCATTTGCTGCCTGGTGCTTTGCTGCGCAACAATAACCAGCAATATATCTGCAAAAACGTATTTATTAAAGATGCAGAGGAAAAAGTTTACAAAATTCCCATTGCCCATGGCGAAGGAAGGTATTATGCCGATGAAGCAACCTTAAATAAACTGGAGCAAAACAACCAGGTATTGTTTCATTATTGTGATGAAGAAGGAAATGTAGTACCTGAAGCAAACGTAAATGGTTCAGTACATAATATTGCCGGCATTTGCAACGAGGGCCGTAATGTATTTGGCATGATGCCGCATCCTGAACGGGCATGTTCTGTTGCACTGGGAAATACTGATGGAAGGAAAATTTTTGAACTGCTTTTTTCGCAGGTGTTGGAAACTGTCTGATATATGACAGAATACACCACACTTTAACATCTTTTCAAACTTTAATAGAAGAAATTTGTACATCTTAAATGCAAACAATGAAAAAACTTGTTTTTATACTTTTAACGGTCTTTAGCATAGGCATAGCTTCTGCTCAAAATTTAAACCCTGTTAGCTGGAACTTTAGCAGCAAAAAAATAAACGATAAAGAATACGAACTGCAAATGACTGCCACCATTCAGCAGGGCTGGCATTTGTACTCCCAAACACAACCTGAAGATGCCATTGCACAACCCACCTCGTTCGACTTCAATAAAAATCCCTTGCTCGATTTGAATGGAAAAGTGAAAGAAGTAGGCAAAATGGAAAAGTATAGAGACGAAAAGTTAGACATATCCGCTAATCAATACAGCAATAAGGTAGTTTTCGTTCAGCGTGTAAAAATGAAGGGCAAGGCTAAAACGGCCATTACCGGAAAATTAGAATTTCAAACCTGCAACGACGAAAGATGTTTACCTTCCAAAACGGTTAACTTTTCAATAGCACTGCATTAATAAGATTTGTATTTGTTTTGCAAACGAGTTCCTGAAAGAACTCGTTTTGTTTTAAATAGCGGAACATGAAAATAACTATACAACGCCTTCTATTCTTTTTTCTACTTCTCAGCAGCTTTTTTTCTCAGGCCCAGGAGTCCATTCAGCCTTTTCAATGGAAAGTAAGCAGCAAAAAAATTTCATCCAATCAATACGAAATTATTTTCTCCACGCAGGGAAATAAAGCCTGGCAATTGTATGCACCCAATCAAAGTTTAAGCGATGTAGCTACCACCGAATTGCATTTTGCCGATTCGTCTATACAGGCATCAAAAACAGTTAAAGATTCAGGCGCCATTAGTTCAGAGCAAAGCCCTTTGTTTGGCGTTCCCGTAAAATTATACGAAGGACCAACCACGTGGAAAGAAACCATAACCATACAAGGAACGGTTCCGGCTAATTTGCAGGGCAGTTTGTTGTACACTTATGGCAAGGGCGAAGAATTTTATCCTTCAACCCCATTTAATTTTTCGGTGGCGTTGGAAGGCGGTGTAGCAGCAACAGCAAAAATTTTAGTTCCTTCCATTAACTTAAAGAATCCGGTTAACGATTGCGGAGACGACGATACGGCAGATAAAAGTTTGTTCACTATTTTTCTTTTAGGTTTTTTAGGCGGACTGATCGCCTTGATCACGCCTTGTGTATTTCCTTTAATTCCACTAACAGTTTCATTTTTTACAAAAAAATCGGGCTCAAGACAGAAAGGCGTTCGTAATGCTTTTTTATACGGCCTGAGTATTTTTTTGATCTATGCTATTTTAAGCCTGCCTTTTCATTTGGTAAGCAGTGTCAATCCTGAAGTGCTGAATAATATTTCTACCAACGTTTGGCTCAATCTTGCCTTCTTTGTCGTGTTTATCTTCTTTGCCCTTTCGTTTTTTGGCTTATATGAAATCGGCCTGCCTAGCGGCTTTGCCAGCAAGATCGATTCAAAAGCAGGCATGAGCAATTTCTGGGGTATTTTCTTTATGGCCCTGACACTGGCTATTGTTTCTTTCTCCTGTACCGGCCCTATTTTAGGTTCTTTGCTGGCCGGCGTATTAAGCAGCGACAACGGCGCTATGCAGTTAACATTCGGCATGTCGGGCTTTGGCCTGGGATTGGCCCTGCCTTTTGCTTTGTTTGCACTGTTCCCCAATTGGCTGCAGTCTTTACCAAAATCCGGAGGCTGGCTCACTTCCGTGAAAGTTGTTTTAGGGTTTTTGGAACTGGCTTTGGCCGTTAAATTTTTGTCGAATGCGGATTTGGTAAAACAATGGCATTTGCTGGAAAGAGAAGTTTTTATTGCCATTTGGATAGTGATCGGCATTTGCATTGTTCTTTACCTGTTGGGGGTTATTCGTTTTGGACATGACAGCAAACCAAAATTTACCAAGGCAAGAATTTTCTTTATTGCATTGTTCTCTTTGTTTACCATTTACCTTTTGCCCGGCGTTACCAATACCAAATGGGCACGACTGGGTTTGATCAGCGGCTTTCCGCCACCTTACGGCTACAGCATTTACAAGCACCCGGTGAATTATGAAACCGGCGTAGAGCCTTTGCATAACGAATATCAAAAAGCCTTGCAATTGGCAAAAGAGCAAAACAAACCTGTACTAATTGATTTCACCGGTTGGGCCTGTGTAAACTGTAGAAGAATGGAAGAAAATGTGTGGGTAAATGAAGAAGTGAAATCGCTGATGAAAAATGATTTCATCGTGGTTTCCTTATATGTAGATGAAAGAAAGAAATTGCCTATTAGCGAACAGTTCGAGTACACCACGAAAAATGGAACAGTAAAGCCTATTGTTACCGTTGGCGACAAATGGGCAACCTTTCAATCAGAAAACTTTAATGCAGTAGCACAACCGCAATATGCCATCATCAGCCCCGATGAAAAAGCACTGACCAAAACAAAAGCTTATACGCCATCGGCAAATGAATTTAGAG
>JBQCHB010000561.1:0-6138 GCA_051955075.1 Flavisolibacter sp. | reverse complement strand
GAAAAGGATTGCGAACTGGGGCAACTACCCGGCGTATGACACCGAAGAGAAAACTTTCTCATTTACTGAACAACTTTCCGATACGCTTTTGCAGCACGACCGAATTATTGCAAGAGGCAATGGCCGCTGCTATGGCGACGCTTCTTTAGCCAGCAATACCATCTCTACACTTAAATACGACAAGATACTTTCTTTCGATACGGAGCATGGCATTTTCGAATGTCAGTCTGGGCTAACACTTGATAAAATTCTTGAAGTGATAATACCAAAAGGCTGGTTTCTGCCCGTAACCCCAGGAACAAAATTCATTACTGTAGGCGGTGCTGTGGCAAGTGATGTTCATGGAAAAAATCACCATGTGGATGGATCATTTTCAAACCACATTGTAGAAGTTGATGTTTTATTATCTGACGGAAATATCATTACCTGTACTCCTCAAACCCATAGCGACTTGTTCTGGGCCACCTGCGGTGGCATGGGATTAACAGGCGTTGTTCTCCGCGTTAAATTCCGATTAAAAAAAATAGAAACATCTTATATCAAACAAAAGCAACTAAAAGCAAAAGATCTTGAAGACATGTTGCAGTTGTTTGAGGAATATAATCATTATACCTACTCTGTAGCTTTTCTTGACCTGCTAAAAAAAGGAAAATCATTTGGCCGCGGTATATTGGCAGTAGGCGAACATGCGAAAATGGAAGATCTGGATGAAAAACAAAAACGCAATCCCTTGCAGTTGGCTTCCAAATCAAAACTCTCTATTCCGTTTTACCTGCCTTCGTTTGTATTAAACAGCGTATCTACCAAATGCCTGAATTTCTTATATTATCATAAAAACACAAAAAGAGAAATTGATTCTGTTGTGCCTCACGATCCTTTCTTTTATCCATTGGATGCTATTCTTCACTGGAACCGGGGTTACGGCAAAAATGGTTTTGTTCAATACCAGTTTGTATTACCGCTGGAAAACAAAAAGGGCTTAATTGAAATCATTCAGAAAATTGGTAACAAAAATCTTGGAGCATACCTTGCTGTATTGAAGATTTTTGGTGAACAGGATGATCTTATTTCTTTTCCCAAAAAGGGTTTTACGCTTGCCTTAGACATACCGGTACGAAAGGGCTTGTTTGAGTTTTTGGATGAGATGGATCAGATTGTCCTGGAAAATGGCGGACGCATTTACATGACCAAGGATGCAAGAATGAAACCGGAAATGTTGCAGGCCGGTTATCCACGGTATAATGATTTTGTTGAGATTATCAAGCAATATAATCCTTCATTCAAATTCCGTTCTTTTCAGTCTGACCGCCTGGGAATTACTCAAAACATTTCATAAAACGTATTCATGGGAACAGTTCTAATACTTGGTGCTACTTCCGATATAGGATTTGCCATTGCGAAAAAGTTTGCATCGGAGAAATATGATGTTCAATTAGCAGCGAGAAATCCCGGACAATTGAAACCTTTTCAATCTGATATTGAAATTCGTTACGGTGTTCGATGCTCAGTTCATGCCTTTGATGCAATGGATTTTAATACGCATGCCGATTTTTATAACTCGCTTTCACCCAAGCCCGATGTAAGTGTTTATGTAATAGGCTACATGAACGACAATGAAAAAGCAGTTGCTGACTGGAATGAAACCACTAAAACAATCCACACTAATTTTACCGGTGCCGTTTCTATATTAAATATCGTTGCGGCAGATTATGCAACCCGAAAATCGGGAACTATTGTTGGCATTAGTTCGGTGGCAGGAAACCGCGGAAGACAAAGCAACTATATTTATGGAAGTGCAAAAGCTGCGTTTACTGCTTATTTATCCGGGTTAAGAAATAAGTTGTTTCACAGCCACGTACATGTATTGACTGTTTTACCAGGATTCGTTTATACTAAAATGACCGAGGACTTACAATTGCCCAAATTACTCACTGCAGATCCGGAAGTCGTGGCAACTGTTGTTTACAACGGCGTAAAAAAAAGAAAAAATATTGTTTACGTGAAATGGTTTTGGCGATGGATCATGTTCATCATTACTGCTATTCCTGAAAGTATATTCAAAAAGAAAAAATTGTGAAGAAGGAGATTGCTTTTTTTGACTTTGATGGCACCATTACAACTAAAGACACACTCCTTGAATTTATTAAATTCAGCGAAGGTAAACTGCGTTTTTTCCTCGGCTTTTTATCAAACAGCCTATACCTGGTTGCGTATAAATTGAAACTCATTTCTAACCAATTGGCCAAAGAAAAAGTTTTAAGTTTTTTCTTTAAAGGTGTTTCCGAAAAAGAATTCGATGATAAATGCAAAGCTTTTTCCAGAGATGTTTTACCTGCCCTTATCCGCCCCAAAGCATTAGAAGAAATTAATGCATTGAAAGAAAAAGGATGTGCTGTGATTCTTGTGTCAGCATCTCCAGAAAACTGGATCAAAGAATGGGCGGAAGAAATGCAGCTACAACTTATTGCCAGCCGTTTAGAAATTAAAAATGGACTGATCACGGGTAAACTTGCAGGGAAAAACTGCCATGGGCAGGAAAAAGTAACCCGCATTCTTGAAAATCATGTTCTAACTGAGTATCACGAAATCTATGCCTACGGCGATACTGCGGGGGATAAGCCAATGTTGCAATTGGGTACAAAAACATTTTTTAAACCCTTCCGATAGTTTTTGACAAAGCCATTGCAGAGCTCGAAAAAATTATATTATATTTGTTTTCACCTCCCAATCATCCTCCCAAAAACTACATTTTAATTTCGTTTGAAGAACCATCTGGTTTTAAAATCTTGTCTGCCTGAAAGCCCCTTATCAGAAATAATTTTCTTCAATTCAATCAACTTTAAATTGAGTTACTATGAAAATGAAATTTACCATTTTCGTCTTATTATTTTTTGTTGCAAACTTGACTCAAAGCCTGTATGCACAAACAACAGGAGATTACAGAAGCAACGTAAACCCTACAGGCCTTTGGAGCGATGCTACAAGCTGGGAAACATATAATGGTACGGCATGGGTTGCTGCAGCAGTTGCACCAAGCAGCACCGATGGTGTTATTACCATACAGGCAGGCGATAGTATTAGGTTGAGCATTGCCACTACTATTGACCAGGTACAAGTGCAAAGCGGAGGTATTTTATCTATATTCAACGGATCAGCGATAACTGTCACTTTGAACGATGATGCTGGTATAGATTTGAATGTAGATGGCAAACTTTATCTTTCACAATTGGCTACGCTTGCCGGCACCGGCAATATTGTCGTAAACAGTGGCGGTTTAATGACGGCAAGAAACAGTTCTATCATGAGTGTACCGGCTACTATTCAATCTTCGGCCAATATGGTTATTGAAAACTTGTTTACACTACAAAGCACACTAACCAACAATGGCGCAATACTGTGGAACTCAAGCAACTTTAAGTTTAACAACGGCACTTTCATCAACAATGGAACTTTTACAAGTGCTGTACCTGCTAATCAGTTTTTTTCTAATTCAGGTGGTATTAACTCCGTAACAAACTCCGCTACCGGTACTATTACGTTTGCTACAAATGTAAGTGTTGACATACAGCCACCAATTGTGAATAACGGCCTCATTCAAGGTATCGGCATTGCCTTATTTACTTCGGGTGGCATTACCAATAACGGCATAATTGCACCTGGTAATCCTGTCGGCATTTTACAGGTAAAGCCCAATGCATTGAATGCAAATAGCCCTACTTTAAACATCAGAATTGAAGACGGGTCAGGCGCTGGTACCGGTAACGACAGACTTGATGTTGACGGAAACTTGAATCTCTCGAATACTACATTAAACGTAACCGAAAACCCAGGTGCCCCGTTAACTACTTACACAATAATGACCAATACGAGTGGTTCATTTACCGGAACTTTTGCTAATACTAATATTCCTGCTGGTTATACATTGAACATTACTGCCACTGACGTAACCCTTACTAAAACATCCTTTGCCCTGCCGCTTGTATGGGGAGAATTTACAGCCTCGGAAAAAGACGGTAATGTAAATTTAAGTTGGGTTACTCTGCAGGAATGGAACACATCTCATTTCACTATAGAACATTCTACTAACGGCAGCCAGTTTACAGCCATTGGTACAGTGGCGGCAAAAGGAAACTCTTCCATCGAATCAAGCTACTCTTTCGTACATACCACACCTTCTCCTAATAGCTTCAATTATTACCGCATTAAAGATGTTGATATTGATGGAAAGTATTTTTATTCCAAAATAGTTAAGCTACAGGTTGGCAACGCAAGAACAAAGCTTGTCGTTACAGGCCCTAATCCTGCAGCAAATACATTGCAAGTTGTCACAAGGGACAATGACATTACTATTGATGTATTTAATACAAGCGGAGTGATTGTAAAAAAATGGTCTTTACAAGCCGGCACGCATCCGATGAATATATCAGATCTTCCTGCGGGAGCATACCATCTGATTATTTCTCAACACCAAAAGCGAATAGACACGCAACAAATAATAAAATTGTAATCAAAAAAAATGGCCTCAAGTTGAGGCCATTTTTTTTAAACACTTTAACAGGGCTAACGCTTCTACGGCAAGAAAATTTGTTCTATTGCTTGATCAATTTTAGCGTTACCTTATTATTAATGTCGACACCTGTTTCTATAAAATAAACACCTTTAATTAATAGTGACACATCAATCTCTTTTTCTATTGTGCCAGATGTACGCATAAAGCTTTCACTGTATACCTGTTGCCCATATTGATTATAGATACAGACCTTGGTCTGATTGGCTACCGTGTTGGCTTCAATTTTAAGAGTGATTTTATTGACAGCCGGATTAGGATAAACAGATGCTTTAGAACTTATGAGATTGCGAACAGTGATTTGTACGGTATCTTTTACAACATTATTATATTTATCTAAAACACTACATTCAAACTGATAGATACCTGCTTTTAAATCACTAATTGTTGTTTTAGAATTGGATGCGCTATCAATTTTGTATTGATTAGGACCACCAACCTTTTTCCACGAATAGCGAGTAATCAATCCAAAAGGATCATCTGCTATACAAGCCACCTGTACACTATCCTTCGGTAAGGATATTATCCGGTCTTCACCTGCATTTACAGTTAAGCTAAGCTTTGCAAAGGAAGCATCAACTGTTACAGAAACTGTGTCTTTAGCAACCAGGCCATCATTGTCTGTAACCTTCAGCTCAAACTCATATTTTCCCGGCGTTAAATCAGTAACTATTGTTTTTGCTTTTGTGGCGTCTGCTATAGTAAATAAAGAAGGACCACTGATTTTTCTCCAGCTATAGGCTGATATATATCCGTCAACATCTGTAGCGTGTCCTTCTAATAATACGCTATCAACAGGCGGTATAATTGTAACATCTGCTCCTGCATTAACCACAGGCGGCTTTTTAGAAACCACTTCTGTATTTACACTTATTTCAACAGTATCGCTTGCATTTGCGTCGTCATTGTCTGTAACAGTCAATTCGAAAAAATAAACTCCTTGAACGAGAGATTGGACCTCTGTTTTAGCAGCTGCCATGTTCACTATTGTTCCTGATTGCGGGCCCTTTATTTTTCTCCACTGATAAGTTTTTATTTCTCCATCGACATCTTTTCCGGAACCACTTAACGAAACTGTATTTAGCGGAAGATTGATTTGTTGATCAACACCTGCATAAGCAGAAGGCGGTATATTCAAACGTCCGCCCAAAGTATCTACTTTGATCCACACTGTATCTCTTGCCGTAGCTCCCTTATCATCCGTAACCTTAACTTCAAAATTGTAAGTTCCGTAAACAAGCGACCTTACCAGCGTCCCTGATTGAGAGGGGTCAACAATTTCAAAAGAATCTGGTCCACTTATTTTTCTCCATGCATAACTGGCTATTGTACCATCAGAATCGGTTGCATTTGCCTGTAATAGCACAGAATCAACAGGTAAGATTATTGTTTTCTCTTCTCCTGCATCAACATTTGGCGATTTATTGACTGCTGCATTTACTGTTACGTTAACATCGTTATAGGCTGTAGCTCCGCCATTGTCTGTTACTGTCAGTCTAAAGGTATAGCTGCCCTGAACCAAGCCTGTAACAGAAGTGCTGGCAGAAGAAGGACTGTTGATAACAGCACCT
>JBQCHB010000560.1:0-2832 GCA_051955075.1 Flavisolibacter sp. | reverse complement strand
GCATTTGCATTTCCTGATAATGACAGACCATGGGTTACGGTTTGCCTGTTGGCAGCAGAAGTATCGGAACTCATCGAAATAGAAGTAACCATGGAATTACTCAGATAGCCACGGTCAAAAGAACTGAATAAAGTAGGTCCTGTATTATTCCCGCTGAACCAAGTTCCCTGGTATTTCCGGATTGCACTACCGGCAAGAACGTCAAATCGGTGGTCTTTAACACTAACCACATAGTTGATCGTATTATCAAAGTTCCAGGTATATCCCTGCGAACCACCCTGGCCAATGCTTTCATAAAGATTGTAAGCATACACAGATAACTTATCATACTCAGGTCTATAGCTGTGATTAGCAGAAGAAGAGTAATTGATGCCAAAAGTTGTTCTTATTCTTAAATTCTTTACAGGCTGCAGTTCTGCATAAAAATCTCCTATCACTTTTTGCGTCTTGCCGTCATTCTGGTTATTATAATGCATCAATGCATAAGGATTCGCTTCAGTATTATTCCAAACTCCGCCGTTATATACTGTGGAATTAAGGCTGCTCAGATAATTGCCTTTTGCATCGTACATAGCCAATAAAGGGCTTGTACCTATCGCGCTCGCCAAAACATTACCGGAATATAATCCACCATCAGCAATCCCTTTTTGATCTATGAAAGAAAATGTGAGATGTTCTCCTACTTTCAATGCGCCATCGTAAAGTTTACGTTCAGAATTTGTGCGGAAGTCATAACGTTTGTAATCGGAAAGATCAGAACCACCAATTATTCCTCCCTGTTCGGTATAGGACATTCCCAATGAGTATGATGATACATCAGTTCCCCCATTGGCAGCAAGGTTGTAATTCTGCATAGGCACATCAGAAGAAAATATCTGGTCTAACCAGTCCGTTCCGTGAGCAGGTAAATCTTTGCTTCCTTGTGCCAGTGCGTCAATTTGTGCCTGAGTGAATAGAGGAGCTTTACCGCTGTTAAGGGCCGCTTCATTTTGCATGGCAGCATACTGCTCCGCGTTTAACAAAGGCAGTTTGCGGCCAATGTTTTGAATGCCGTAATAAGCGTCAAAAGAAATTTCTCCGTTCTTTTTGCCCATCTTTCCGCTGCGGGTCGTAATGAGGACAACACCGTTTGCCCCATTGATACCATAAATAGCGCATGACGCAGCATCTTTTAAAATATCAACCGAAGCAATATCTGAATTGTTCAAATAGGTAATGTCATTGGTGATAACACCATCTACCACATAAAGTGGACTGGCATTTCCAATGGTTCCAACGCCTCGGATATTTACTTTGAAGCCACCACCGGGTTGCCCGGAAGTGGACGTAATATTAACGCCTGCCGCTTGTCCCTGCAAAGCCTGTAAAGCATTTGTTGTGTTTAGCTTTACAAGGTCCTTCCCTTTTACCTGGGAAGTAGCACCTGTTACCAGTTTCTTCTGTTGGACGCCATAGCCAATCACAACTACATCGTTCAACCGGTTATAGTCTTGATCAAGCTGAACCTGCAGATTTTCAGTAGAGGCCGCTACCTCAAAACTTTGCGCGATAAACCCTGTGAAGCTAACGACGATCGTTTGGCCTATTTTTGCAGTAATGGAAAAATGGCCTCCGGAATCAGACAGGGTAGCGTTTGAAGTGTTTTTTACAGAAATGCTCGCCCCTGATATAGGTTCTCCGGTTGTTTTACTTAATACTTTTCCTGTAATTTTTCGTGCACTTGTTTGCGAAAAGCTTTGCAAACCCATAAACAGGAAAGACAGAAGTATCCATACCAGTTTAAATGCCCTCCTCATAATTTTGTTTTTTTTCATTGCCGACAATTTTGAAGTGATTAAACATTAATACATATTTTGATATATTTCATTTGTGTTTTATAAGAATTTTTTCGCCGTTATATTTTACTTCAGCATCCGCTTTTCTTCCAATATCAAATCCAATATTTCTATCTTTATCTATCCACGTAATTTTAAAAACCCTGTTTTTCAGCATACCCTCAAACTCACCTTTCCTTTTATCGATGGTTAACATTCTTGTGTGTTCGTTATAATTGATGGGAATGTTTGTGTATTCACCTTTTTCATAATTGTAATTCGTTCCTTCATCTTCATACAAATTGAAAGATGCATCGGCACCTGTGTAAACATTAAGCGTAACGGGATCTGCAGGTTTTTCAGACGTGTATTGCAACGCCGGTCCAACCGGGATAATAGATCCTGCTTTCACAAATACCGGCATCCTTTCATAAGGTGCATCTGCAAGGATTTTTTGACCCCCTGCATACCATTTTCCGGAATACAAATCGTACCAGCCCGCGCATTCTGGAAGGTAAACGGATCTGCTCCGTTCTTTGTATTCAGATACCGGATTTATAAGCAGAGAAGGGCCAAACAAATACTGATCTGCAATATTTAGCACGGCTGTATCTTTAGCAAAATCCATCACCAGCCCACGCATGATGGTGTAGTTTTCATGATATGAAGCTCCGGCTAAAGAATAGATATAAGGGAGTAAACGATAGCGAAGTTTATCGTAATAGAGAAAACTTTGATAAGCTGGATGAGTTTCTGGAGCGATGTTGAATATCTCACGATATGGAAATTGTCCATGAGCCCGGAACAAAGGAACAAATGCTCCGAACTGGTACCAACGGGCATTTAATTCTCTCCATTCTTCTAAACTTTCTGCATTAGGATTTTCAAATTTCGCAGGCACTACAAAACCTCCTATATCCATGGTCCAATAAGGCACGCCCGACATCGAAAAATTTATCCCTGCAGTTATTTGATTTCTCATATCCGTCCAGGTCGAACCGATATCACCACTCCAAAT
>JBQCHB010000559.1:0-2990 GCA_051955075.1 Flavisolibacter sp. | reverse complement strand
TACACCTGCAGCCGTTGGGTGGCAACCGTTTCTATGCCACATTCTCAGACCCGACCTTAGGCAAAGCGGTCTTTCCGTTCCAGGTACAAAACGGCAGTGTAAAGGGAGTAAGGATAAAAGTTGCAGACTTTGTGGAGCGCGGGGCCTATGAGTTCGCAAAACAATAGTTAGCACCGGCCGGGATCTTTCAATTTGACGAACATGCTTCCTGTTAGCTAAAGTTTTGTTGATTACTGAATGCTGCAAATTCCGGTTCAAAAAGCCAACCTCCGGAAAATGTCTTTTAGCGTTCGGTTTTTCGCGGAACACCCCAAAAGTTATATAAAATACTGACTATCAGATTGTTTAGTTTTTACAACTTTGTAAGCAAACCGGTAAGTATAATCAATGGATATGTACTTTATCAAATGGTAGAAAATGTATCTTTTGCCTAAGTGGAACAACTGCCACCTTTGATGCTACCACCAAAATAATAACTGCTTGGCCATAATATTTAAAATGTTTCAAAATGAGTAATAGCAATATCTTAAAAACATATGGAGTGGTAATGACTACTCCATTAAAATACAAATTTTATAATCGTATTGATTCAGTCAATGAGATTATGTCTTGTGTTTTAGAATTTCACTACAATTTATATAGAGCGAAAGCCTTGGTCGACGGCATTAAAATTGTCTTAAATGATATAGATAACGATGAAGCAAATTTTTATACGAATAGTTTCGAAGTCGTTAGGATTACCAAAACAAACACAAGTTTTTACGGCGACTCCAATGAATACGATGACAATCCTACAATACAGCCAGACTTTACAATGCCGACGGCAGACTTTCTCGTTATTGCGCAAGCATGGTTGGACTATCTTCTAAAATCACCAACTACTCCAACAGGGCCGCCATACCCGCCGGTCGGTTAGGGATTTTTTATATCCAAATCGTTCTACTGGTTCTTTAATCATAACATATTAAAGAATGTTTTAAGAAAAATTGAAATGTGACAATGATGTAGAATACCTTTTTCGACCATGAAGCAAATCCAATAAAGCGGTTGGTCAAGTTTTAAAAAAAACATTGTAAAGGTATTTATAATCAACAAAGTAAGAGTTATGCCAAGCACTAACACAATAAGAAAGAGGTTTTATCCGCAGTTATCCGATTTTATAACAGTGGATGACTTGCCTGACTTTTTGGACTTTGCCAAAGAGGGTTTGGCCGATTTTCTAAGTAGTATTTATTACAAAATTTTTCAGTATTCAAGCGGGCAACACTCAGATTCTGCATTTTATAAGGCCGAGATCATATAAAAAAAAAATTGGGACTTGATCTGCCCTTTGGATTGCGGCTTGTTTTGAATCCAGATACTAATGGTGATACTGCAATCTCGTCTTTTCCAGTAACCCAGGAATCCCAATGGGCAATTTTTTCGTTCTTAAGGTCATTTAATTTATCATCTGTTTCGTTAGACCCTGTAGGTATTTTCAAGCTTGGTCTGAGCGTATTCCATATTACCGAAGGGCAGGTAGTATCGCATGCCATAAACTTTTTTGTTACCCCCGCAACTGATGAAACCACTAAATATCAGCAGCTGATCAACGATATCAATGGTCTATCCAGGGCGCCAATCTATCGATACCTTCAGGGCAGGAACCATCAGTAGCACTGATAACCGCATTAATAAAAGGTAGCCCGACTATATCGCAGTCACCGGCTGAATTAGTATTGAGCTTTATGTCTTTGATAATGATGATTCGGTAATCAGCGGAACCTTCTATGTAGATCTAAATCGAGAATTTTAATAAGACTATAATCCAAACAACGTCTCCGGCTCGCCGCAATCTTCATAACAATGCACACATCTTGTCAGTTTTTGCGTTATGTATAACTGTTGTTCATAACAAACATAAGGTGCATAAAAAAACGTTCATACGGTCTGTAAAAGGAAAAATAATCATTGCAGCAACACTGGCCTGCCTTGCTTTATTTTTAGCCTGGAGCACCAGCAAAGATGCATTTACGGCCATGTTGACCGCCTTTGAAAATATATCTGCGCCAAATGACAAGCTGCGGCTGGTTAATGATCTGTCCCGCGGCATCGCCCGTATTGACCAGGTGCAGCGCGCGCGTTCGGTAAGTAACCCGGATAAATATTATGGTTTTAACGATTCAAAAATATTAAGCCGGAAAATAGATACGCTCCAGAGTCTTTACCCCCAAAAGTCGGCCCAGGTCCGGCGTTTAAATACTCTTAAAAACCTCCTGGAAGACCGGGACAGGCTATTTGTAAGTTATGTAAAAGTAAGAGAGGGGCTCATCGATAATAAGTCGTTCTCCGCCCAGATCGATGGCTTGAACGATATCGTTAACCAAACCGCCCAACAGGCCGACAGTATGGCCACCTCAACCGAAAAAAAGACCTCCACCACCACAGTTTACCAGGGAGTAACCACTGCGGAGAAAAAGGACAACCGCAATTTCTTTCAAAAGCTTTTCGGGCGGAAAAAAGCAAAAGACACCGACTCGCTGAGCAAGCCTTTCCAGATAGTAGCGGAGGAGTTAAAGGTTAAGCATGATACACTGGCCAAAGCCATACAGGATAGCCTGCTGAAGGGTTTAAGCCAAACTATGCGCGACCTGGAAAAAGTTCAGCAGCAAAAGAGTGAAGCCTTTGTGAACCGCGAAACGGTGCTGATACGATCGAGTGAACGTATTATGCGCCAGATATTCTCCATCCTTAAAAAAGTTGAGGACGAAGTAGTTGAGCAAACCGCTGAAAACACACTTGCAGCCCGTAAAATGGTGCGGGGGAATATAGAACGTATCGGCACTATTATACTGGCATTTGTAGTGCTGGCTATATTTCTGGTTTATTTTATTTTAAGAGATATATCGCGTATCAACAAATATCGTAAAGAACTGGAGGCGGCGAAAGAAGAAGCCGAATATCATTCAATGGCCAAACAGCGCTTCCTTTCCAACATGAGCCACGAGATC
>JBQCHB010000558.1:0-2725 GCA_051955075.1 Flavisolibacter sp. | reverse complement strand
TGCTCTGTTTCTTTTCTTGTTTGATAAAGTTTAATAACAGACTCAATACGTGACAATAATTCTTTAGCAGAAAATGGTTTTATCAAATAATCGTCAACACCGGCTTGCAGACCTTCCAATGTAGCTTCTTCTCCTGCCCGGGCCGATAAGAGAATTATAGGAGTTTGAGAAGTGGTTGTATTGGACTTTATTTGTTTCACTAATTCAAATCCGTCTACGTCAGGCATCATTACATCGCTAATGATAAGGTCGGGAATCTGCTCATTTATTTTTTCAAGTGCCATGCGTCCGTTGGCAACAGCGGTAACATCATAGTTAGTGCTTAACAATCGTGTTACGTATTCACGCATATCTGCATTGTCATCCGCAAGCAGCACTTTGAATTTTTTCTTTAAACTCTGTGTGCCTAATTTTTCATTGTAAAGCGCTTTTTTATTTCGAAGGGCTTGATCAGGTAGCCATTTCAGTGCTTCTTCTATATAAATCTCTGCATGTGAAAGTTTGAAAGTGGATGGCTGGCTGGATATGATTTTTTCATTCGCCAGATGATCTTTTCCTGTTGGAATAGCAACAATGAAAGTGCTGCCTTTACCAGGTTCACTTTCTACGTGAATGCTACCGTTATGTAGTTTTATTAATTCCTGAACCATAGCCAGGCCAATGCCCGAGCCTTCCTGGCTGCGCCCATGCCGGTTTTGAACGCGGTGAAAGCGGTCAAATATTTTTGATTGTTCTTCTTTTGCTATGCCAATGCCTGTGTCGCTTACTGCAACCATAATGCTGTTTTTATTTTGTTGTAACAGCAATTTGATTTGTCCTTCCTCCGTGTATTTTAAAGCGTTTGATAAAAGGTTCATAATTATCTTTTCCCACATGTCGACATCAATGTAAACCGGGTCTTCAACAATTTTGCATTCAACAATAAATTGAATGCCTGCTTTTTCAATAGCAGAACGGAAAGAACTGGCAAGATCCTTTGTTAAAGTAGCGATGTCTGTTTGTTCATAATGCGCCTGCATGCGGCCCGCTTCAATGCGTGAAAAATCAAGCAGCGTATTTACCAGCTTTTGAAGACGCAAAGTGTTGCGGTAGGAAATGTCAATGTTTTCTCTTACTTCATCGGGTAGTTCTTTTTCTTTTCTTTTAACCTCCTGCAATGGGCTCAACATTAATGCAAGTGGTGTACGAAACTCATGGCTGATGTTGCTGAAAAAAACTGTTTTCGCTTTGTCGATCTCTGCCAGGGCCTCGGTTCTTTTTCGTTCTTCTGCTATAGTGTGAACGGCAGTAAAGCTGGTAGCAATTTGATCTGCTAAAAGATTAAAAAAGCTACTGTATTTTTCATCCAATAACCTGTAAGGGTTTAAACCAATAACCAAAAAGCCATAAGGCTCTTTTTGGCTGCTTTGAAAAATAGGTAAGATTATGGCTTTGTCCGATTGCGCTTCCCATGCTCCTTTCGGCAAATTGCCAAATGTTACCTGGGGCGTTTGCAGCACTTGTTGTTTCCTTTCCAAAGCAGCTTTTGAAAACAGGCGGGAAATCTCATCTTCTTTATTAAGGTCTATTTGTTGGGGAAAGTGTTTTATGGCCTCACCCATTTCTGTTGCACTTATAAACCGGGCTGTGTTTTCATTTAATTGGTAAAGAATAGCAAACGGAAAGTCCTGAGGATTTTCTTTCACAGAAGCTATCGTGTTATCAAATATTTCTTTATTGGATTGTACGTTAGCTAGTTTCTTCCCAAGTTGGGTAAGCGTACGCAATTGACGATCACTGATGATGCGTTCTGTGTCGTCCGTGTTTGCGCAAATCATTCCGGCTGTGCCGCCATTATCATCAGGAATGGGTGTGTAAGAGAAAGTATAATAGGTTTCTTCAGAGTAACCATTGCGTTCCATGATAAGCAACTGCGACTCTACATAAGTACCTTCGTCTTTTTCCATCACCTGCTTAAGCATTGGCTCAATATCTTTCCATATATCTTTCCAAACTACCGAGGCTGGTTGCCCAAATGCCCACGGATGTTTACCACCTACAATAGCTTTATAAGGATCATTGTAAAGCTTAATCAATTCTTTGCCCCATCCAATCCATATTGGCTGGCGTGATGTGAGCATGATACGTACACATGTTTTTAAACTTTGAGGCCAGACGCTGGGAGAACCTAAAGAAGTTTTTGACCAATCAATAGAACGAATTAATTCACCTGTCTCTCCACCACCTGCTAAGAAAGGATAAGCTTGAGACATCGCTACGGCATCTGGCTGCATGGGAAAGGGTGTGTTTATTTAAATGGATAAATTTACAATTATCTTATGTTCAGTAGAAAATTTTGTCGGTTTTTGTAAGGGTGAAACCGTTCGCTGAAAGCATTTCTCTGTTAAATTGAACAAGGGTTGATGGCACAGTTTTTATAGGTTTTAGCGTATAACTTTTCTTTATGCAAAACTGGCTTAGATCATTAATAGCAGGATATGGAGCTTACAAACTTGGCGGCGGGTGTTTTGGTACCATCGTTGTTTTTATACTTATTTATTGGCTGTTAGGGCATTGTTAGACGTTAATTGTATTGAAAAGTACCTGCATGTTTGATGCATTTTATGTGTAGTTTTTTAGGTAGTAATACTATTGCAGGTGTAAACCAAAAGCACCATCTTGCAGGTTATTACCGTAACAGGTAAATATATACGTTTTGAGAAGCCTCTGTTTTTACAGAGGCTTT
>JBQCHB010000557.1:0-10704 GCA_051955075.1 Flavisolibacter sp. | reverse complement strand
TGAATGCCGATAAGACTTAAGCTGCCATCTTTCTCAAAACTTTGATAACGAATGCCGGTTTCAAAATTGTTTTTAGCATAGCCAAATCCAACAGCCCAGGCAAAACCATTGTCAGAATTGGAGTCCGACTCACCCATGTATTTGGCAGTTGCACCAAATATGCCAACGCCTACCTGTGGTTCTATAAACAGGTTATTGAAATTATGACGGTATCCTCCCAGTATAGGTATTACCCGCATAGTCAGTTTTAAATCTGATGGAATTCCGTCAAAAGATTTTCCACCATGAAAAGTTACGCCTGTCGTGGCTGTAATTTGATCTGATGATGAAATGCCAAATAATAATTTTCCCATAATACCGCCACCAACATTGGCAAGGGTACCAAAATCGCCTGTAGGAATGCCAACATCAGCGCCAAGCATCAATTTATTATCGCCTTTTTGGGCTTGTGAGTACATTTGAAAGACAACCAGGCTTGCAACAATAAAACAGAGT
Organism: Flavisolibacter sp.; assembly: GCA_051955075.1. Taxonomy (GTDB): domain Bacteria; phylum Bacteroidota; class Bacteroidia; order Chitinophagales; family Chitinophagaceae; genus Flavisolibacter. Next base: position 10,209 of record JBQCHB010000557.1, on the reverse strand, counting down.
TTTTTCATAATAGTCAGTTTTGGTTAATAACGGCAAAGCTAAAACCATCATTCTATATTCAAAAAGATGTTTATACTTTTTTTAAAAAAGCTGGAGAAAAATACCTGTAAATAACTTTCACTATCTCACAAAAAAAGGTATTTGCCAAAGACAAATACCTCTGCATTGAATTATTTCAACAATTATATTCCTTCACTCTCACCTCTCAAAAAAGGATAACGGTAATCGGTAGCAGGAACAAAAGTTTCTTTGATCGTTCTTGCACTTAACCAACGGTATAAATTCAATTGCGACCCTGCCTTGTCGTTAGTGCCGCTGGCCCTTGCGCCACCAAAGGGCTGCTGGCCCACAACGGCGCCGGTTGGTTTATCGTTGATGTAAAAGTTACCGGCAGCATTGCGCAGTGTATTTGTGGCCAGTTCTATGGCATAACGGTCTTGTGCAATCACAGCCCCGGTTAAGGCATAAGGTGAAGTGGTATCTACCAAATGCAAGGCTTCTTCATATTTTTCAGCATCATACACATGTATGGTAAGTACCGGGCCAAAAATTTCTTCACACATAGTCACGTATTTCGGGTTCAATGCTTCAATAACCGTAGGCTGAATAAAATAACCTTTCGATTTATCAAACGAACCACCTACCAATATTTTTGCATCGGCATCATTCTGTGCATTGGTAATGTAGGAAGCTATTTTGTCAAAACTTTTTTCATCAATAACGGCATTGATAAAATTGCTGAAGTCATCAACCACGCCCATTTTAAAACTGTTCACACCATCTACCAGCAATTGCTTTACTTCAGCGGCTATGTTCGATGGAAGGTAAGCCCTGGACGCTGCCGAACATTTTTGCCCCTGGTACTCAAAAGCGCCACGCAGCAAAGCCGTAGCCACCACTTGCGGGTTGGCCGACTTGTGTGCAATCACAAAATCTTTACCGCCTGTTTCGCCAACAATGCGTGGATACGATTTATAGTTGGCAACATTGGCGCCTATTTCTTTCCACATCTGGTTAAACACACCTGTAGAACCGGTGAAGTGCACGCCTGCAAAATCTCTGTGTGCAAAACATACTTTACCAATTGTGGGTCCGTCAACATAGATCAAGTTGATAACACCATCAGGCAATCCCGCTTCTTTTAAAACCTGCATGAACATTTGGGCCGCATATACCTGTGTGTTGGCAGGTTTCCACACTACTACATTGCCACACATGGCTGCAGAAGTAGGCAGGTTACCACCAATTGCTGTAAAGTTAAAAGGCGTTATGGCCAGCACAAATCCTTCCAGCGGACGGTATTCCATGCGGTTGTGCATGCCTGTTGCACTGATAGGTTGTTGTTTATAAATCTCGCTTAGAAAGTGAACATTGAATCGTAAGAAATCTATCAGTTCGCAGGCACTGTCAATCTCGGCCTGGAAAACATTTTTGCTTTGTCCAAGCATCGTAGTGCCGTTCATTAAATAGCGGTACTTCGTGGAAATCAGATCGGCAGCACGCAAAAAAATGTTTGCACGATTCTCCCAACTGGTATTGGCCCATGCTTCTTTGGCCGCCAGCGCCGCATCTATGGCCTGCTGCACATGCGTGGCATCGCCGGCATGAAACTGTCCCAGCGTATGGGCTATTTCGTGCGGTGGGCGAAGCGTTACTGTTTTTCCTGTACGTACTTCCTCCCCGCCGATGTACATCGGTATATCGGCCTGCTTATTCTTTAATTCGGCCAGTGCATTTTTCAGAGCCTTTCTTTCTGCACTGCCGGGTGCATAGTTGTGTACGGGCTCATTTACCGGCATTGGGTAAGAAAAATATCCAAGATTCATGTTGAACGATTTATTTTTAGCTAATGGAAAAAGAGATAAAGAGAATTGTTTTCTCAACTCGTTTTTCTTTTGGTCCTTATTTTATTTTTTATTGTCAGCATTAAGTTTCTTATTAAGCTCTAATGCTCAATATGAATATGCTTGCTCATCAAATCATCTATCTTATTTAAAGAAACTAATTGTTAATAAGGCAACATTGAGTATTTAAGAATTTGCAGCGGCATCTTCCTTTTCACTCATTAAATACGCTTTTATAAATTCATCCAGTTCTCCATCCATGACCGGGCCGACATTACCTACTTCGTAATCGGTACGATGGTCTTTGATCATTTTGTACGGATGAAAAACATAACTGCGTATCTGGCTGCCCCACTCGATTTTTTTCTTTGTTGAGTTGGTGGCATTCTTCAAAGCTTCCCGCTTGCGTAACTCTTCTTCATACAAGCGGCTTTTCAGCATTTGCATGGCTTTTTCACGATTGCCGATCTGCGATCTTTCTGTTTGACAAACTACGGTTATGCCCGTTGGAATGTGTGTCAAAAAAACTTTTGTTTCCACCTTGTTCACATTCTGGCCGCCAGCGCCACCACTTCGTGCTGTTTCCATTTTCACTTCACTATCCTTCACCTCGATGTTGATAGAATCATCCACTAACGGATATACAAACACAGATGCAAATGAAGTGTGCCTTCTTGCATTGCTATCAAAAGGCGAAATACGCACCAAACGATGTACGCCACTTTCCGCTTTTAAAAAGCCGTAAGCAAACTCGCCGTCAAACTGCAGGGTGCAGGTTTTAATACCAGCGCCATCGCCTTCTACCCAATCCAGCACGGTTACATTCCAACCCTGTTTTTCGCCATACATGCGGTACATGCGGGCAAGTATTTCTGCCCAATCCTGGCTTTCTGTACCACCGGCGCCGGAGTTGATCTGCAACACGGCAGGCAATTCATCTTCTGGCTGATTGAGTGTGCTTTTGAACTCGGCTTCTTCAATGGTTTGCAAAGCCCTGTCGTAAGCGATCTTTACATCTTGTTCATTGCCCTCTCCTTCTTTCCAGAATTCAAACAGCACGGCAAAATCCTCAACGGCAGTATCTACCTGCTCGTAAAGATTTAACCAGTACTCGTTTAGTTTTATTTCTTTTAAAATGGAAGTGGCCCTGGTATTATCATCCCAAAAGCCCGGTGCAAGTGATAGTTGCTTATCCTGGTTTATTTTATCTTGTCGGTTAGCGACGTCAAAGAAACCTCCTCAGGACCACCACACGGTCCCTCATATCTTTCAATTGTTCTTGTGTCATAGCGGGTGCGAAGATAAAGAGTTTAAGGTTTGGAGTTTGAAGTTTGTGGTTGTCGTAAAAAGTTTTGACATTCCTTTTAATAACAACTGCCTAATAATGCTTTCTAAAATCGGGGTTTTATCCCGCGTCAAAAAGATGATTGCATTACTCTTTATTGAAACGCATCAATCACTCTTTTCAAAAATCCATTCTCATCAATTGTATGCAACCCTACTCTTACTACAATTATTTTTTTTGAAGGTATTATATAAATATCCTGTCCGCCATAACCATCGGCATAGTACATATCGGCTGGCACATCGGGGTATTCTCTTTTTGCCGGGTCTTTTTTACTGACACCATTCAACCAAAACTGGTAACCATAATTTTTCAACGTGTTGGCAGCAGGCGGCGTTATTGTTTTTTGCACCCAGCCTTCAGGTAATATTCTTTCACCATTCCAAACACCGTCGTTGTAATACAGCAAGGCAAATTTTGCATAATCACGGGCGGATGCATAGATGTAAGAAGAGCCAACGTAAGTTCCGGAAGCATCAGGCTCTAACAAAGTATGGTACATGCCTAATTTGTAAAACAAGGCTGTGTATGGAAATGAGTGATATTCTCTTTCTCCGACAACGCGGCGGATAATGCCAGACAATAAATTGGTGTTGCCGCTTGAATAATAAAAAACCGAACCGGGTTTGTATTTCAAAGGAAGGTCAGCTACATAATTCGCCATGTCACCTTTATTGAAAAGCATATTGGTTACCTCGCTATAACCGGCATAGTCCTCCCGAAAATCCAACCCGCTTGTTTGTTGCAACAAATTTTCCACAGTGATGCCATGCCGTTTATCCGAAACATTGCTCCATTGGGACACCGGCGCCGGTTGTGTAAGCGTAAGCCTTCCTTCTTTTACCAAAATACCGGTTAATGCACCCATAATACTTTTGGCAACAGACCATCCTAAAAATTTTGTCGTATCAGTGTAACCGGGAGCATATTTTTCGGCTACCAGTTGTCCGTCGTACAACACTAACGCAGCATGGGTAAAAGCATTCTTATTATTTCCGTTGGAGAAAACATAGTCAAAAGCGCTGGCCAATTTTGCCTTATCAAAGTGCTGTTGTTTCATCGAATCCGTGAAAGGCCGGCTGCCTGATTGAATTGCATCATGCTGTGGCACATCGAAGGTTTGAGATCGTAAACTGCTTTCGGAAAAATCATTGACCAAAGTGCATCCAAACCCTTTTCTGTAAATAGCTTTTCGTTTAGCTAATCCCCACACCGCTCCTGTAACAGAAGCATTTTTCCAATCAACAGCAATGCTGCCAAGCGAGAGGGGAAAATCTCCCAGTTCTTCTCTTTTTACATCTTCTTCATTACGATGCTGAATAAACAAACACGAGCAGGCATTTTTGGCGCTATAGCCACTAATGATAGGAAACGACCGCCATGCATAATAAATGCCATATACTAAAACAGCTAAAAGAACAAACCATACAGACCACTTTATAATTTTTCTTTTTGCCATTTGTGTATCACAAATTAATACATCATTTTTGATTGGAACCGCTTCAACATGACAAGTATTTTTTTGATAGAAAAGTTGTTCGTGAAGCCGCCAATTGGTTTGATTAAATAGAGCAGAGACAAAGAAGGTGCTTCCAGTAAGTTCTGGACGAATTACAACAAATGCAAGCCCATTGCAACGTTTGTGGTCTTCAATTTTCTGTTGCAAAAACCTTTCTGACACTCCTAAAAATAATTCGTATATAATATTGACGAAGATGACAAGAGCCGGTAACCCAATCGGAGATATCTTCTCTCCTTACCTTCGCACCTACTTTAATATCAAACATCAAACATCAAACACCAAACACCAAACCCTAAACTCAACACTCATCTTTCATGAACTATGAAATTATCCTCCTGCTTTGCCTTGTTGCTTTTTGTGCGGGTTTTGTAGATGCTATTGTTGGCGGCGGCGGATTGATTCAAACACCTGCTGCCCTCGTTATCCTTCCTGCTTATCCTGTGGCTTCGGTTATTGGTTCGCTAAAGATCCCTTCGTTTAGCGGCACCAGTCTGGCTACGATACAATATTTGAAAAAAGTAAGGCTCAACTGGCAACTGGTGATGGTTACCTGCACCATCGCCTTTTTTGCTTCTTTTGCCGGTTCGCAATTGCTGACCATTGTAAGCAACAGCTTTATGAAACCTGTTTTGCTGGTGGTGCTGACAGCCGTTGCCATTTACACTTTTACAAAAAAAGATTTCGGGCAGCACCAGGAAAAAGATCATTCGCCTAAAAAAGAATTAAGCTATGCCATAGTAATAAGCTTAGTGCTTGGTTTTTACGATGGCTTTATTGGACCCGGCGCGGGCAGCTTTTTAATACTGGCCTTCGTGAGCTTATTAGGCCTTGATTTTTTACATGCTTCGGCTCATGCCAAGTTGGTAAACCTTGCCACGAACCTGGGTTCTATTACCTTGTTTTTGATCAAGGGAAAAATTATGTGGATGGTGGCTTTGCCTATGGCAGTAAGCAACGGCATTGGCGGCGCCATTGGTGCCAACCTGGCCATTGCCAAAGGCAATAAGTTCATCCGCGTTTTTTTCCTTTTCATCGTAATTGCCATGCTGCTGCGGTTTATGTACGATATTTTTGTTAAACGTTGATTTTCGTTTTTCTTTGCTCAAACAATCGTTCCATTTTTGTATTCACCATTTTTGAATTAAGACATGAAAAACCATCTCTTGTTATTGAGTGCCGTAACAGCATTTTTATTTAGCTGCAGCAACCAGTCTACCGTGGCAGAAAAAGAGCCCAAAAACGCTTCTGCCCAAACCATTGACAGTACACAAAAAGTAGAAGAACCCACAAACAAAACAAAGGCTTCGGCTGCCGAAATCATGGCACGCAAGCAGGTGCCTGTGTTGTGTTATCACCACATTTACGCAACGCTTCCGCCAAAAACTACGGGTTACGATGTGACCATTTCGGCATTCAAACAACAAATGAAAGCCCTGGCCGACAGTGGTTATAAAACTATTTCGCCGGAACAATATTATAACTACCTGGTGTATGGCAGCCCGCTTCCCGCAAAGCCGGTAATGCTTACATATGATGATACAGACGAAGAACAGTTTTCCATTGCCAAACCCGAAATGGATAAATATGGCTTTAAAGGTGTGTATTTTATCATGACCATTTCTATTAATCGTCCGCGATACATGACCAAAGAACAGATAAAGCAATTGTCCGATGAAGGCCACACCATTGCTTCACACACATGGGATCATAGCCGCACCGACCGCTATACTTTTCAACACGAGATTGAGGAAGGCGGCAAGAAAAAGATTGTGAACGACTGGGACCAGCAACTGGTAAAACCAAAAGCCAAGCTGGAAGAACTGATAGGCAAGCCCATTGAATACTTTGCTTATCCTTTTGGCGTATGGAACAAAGAAGGCATTCCGGAAATTGAAAAACGAGGATTTAAAATGGCCTTCCAGTTGGCTACCAAAAGAGATTCGCTGCAACCGCTTTACACCACCCGCCGCATTATTGTAGCGCCGCAGTGGTCTGCACAGGGATTGCTGAAAGCGATGGAAACCAGCTTCCGTTAGCCTAAGCGCATAAAGAGCAAAGAGCCAAAGAGCAGTTCAATTGTTTGATCTTCTCTTTGGCTTTTAATTTTTTGTGGTGAGCTATGTTGTAGTAAACCGGCAACAATAATCCTTTGAACATCACAATTCTCAAAAAACTTTCCTGTTTTCTACTCTTTGGAACGGTCTTTGGATTTTTAAGGGTAAATCAGAAGTTATGTTTCCAGTGTGGTTTTTTATAGTGCTGATTCTGCTAATCTGTTACCTGTTGTACCTTACAAGAACAACGGAAGAAACTTTAGCCAATATGAGTAAAAATCATATCCGCAAGTTTCAGTATTGGATGAAGGAATTATCAGGTAAATAAATATTCCAGCCAATTGTGATAGAGCGGTGAAGCGGCATAAATATGCGTTCATCATTAATGAACTTAAAGATGCAATTACTGCATCTTTTTTATTGGATATACTAACACCGTAACTCGCTTTGCTTAAACTATTAATTAAATAAAGCTCCATAACGGAGCTTTAAATAGCAATGCCTAAGAAGCCCGGTTTATTATTGCATAAACCAGAGAAATATACAGGACAAATGCCTGCCATAATTGAACCTATTTAATCGGCCCTGCGTCCGCTGCCACGGGTAAGGGCTACTAATAATAAAATAAACACTGCTGCACCCACTACCCAAACCCAGGGCGATGCATACCAGTTGCTGTCGCTATGTGTGTTGATGTCCACGTCTACTTTTTTGTCTTGTGCAAACGCCATTATACTTAAAAATGCCGCTACTAGAGAGAAATATGCTTTTTTCATATTTAAGGGTTTATTTAAAGATAGTAAAAAAGCATGCCAGCCTCAACGGAGGTTGGGTTGGGTTGAGTTTTGAGTTTTGGGTTTTGGGTTTGGTGTTTTGGGTTTGGCATTTAATTCCTTGCACCGAAGAGCAGGCTTCCTATTCTTACCAGGGTGCTACCCGCTTCTATAGCAATTTTATAATCGCTGCTCATGCCCATGGAGAGGGTTTGGAGTTTGGAGTTTCGGGTTTGGGGTTGGGCGTGTTTGTCGAAGAGGGTTTTTAAATAGTGAAATTCTGCCCTGATCTTGTTTGCATCTTCGGTGAAAGATGCCATACCCATGAGGCCGGCGATGTTGATGGTTTTTAATGTACTGAGTTCGCTTGCATGTGTATTTATGATCTCGTTTAGCTCTTGCGCATCCAGGCCAAACTTAGTTTCCTCCTGCGCAATATGCACCTGCAGCAACACATCAATTACCCTGTTTAACTTCTGTGCCTGCTTGTTAATCTCTTTCAGCAATTTAAAACTATCCACGCCATGAATCAGATGTACGAACGGCGCAATGCTTTTTACTTTATTGCTTTGCAAATGCCCGATAAAATGCCAGCGAATGTCCTTTGGCAATTGCGCCTGCTTATCTACCAGTTCCTGTACATAGTTTTCACCAAAATCTCTCTGGCCCAATTGGTATAGTTCCAATATATCTTCAACAGGTTTGGTTTTAGATACAGCCACAAGTGTTACAGCCTTTTGTTTCAACTCATCTACAATCTTCAAATATTGTTCTTTATTAACCGCCATACATCAAAAATAAAAGCTCCCGCTACAAAGCGGGATAAATAATCAATAATGCCATTTGCTCATTACTTCAGTATCGAACGGCTGATCACAATTCTTTGTACTTCGCTGGTGCCTTCATAGATCTGTGTGATCTTGGCATCACGCATCAAACGCTCCACGTGGTATTCTTTTACATAACCGTAACCACCATGAATTTGCACCGCTTCTACTGTCGTCCACATAGCCGTTTCCGATGCATATACTTTGGCCATGGAAGAACTGAGCGTATAATCTTTTTTCTGGTCTTTATCGAAGGCTGCCCTTAAGCAAAGCAGTCGTGAGGCTTCAATGCGGGTGGCCATGTCGGCCAGCTTAAAAGCAATGGCCTGGTGATTGGCGATCTCTGTTCCGAAGGCTTTACGTTCTTTAGAATATTTCAACGACAACTCGTAAGCGCCGCCGGCAATGCCCAGTGCCTGCGATGCAATGCCAATGCGGCCACCCGCCAAAGTTTTCATGGCGAATGTAAACCCAAAGCCATCGTCTCCTATCCTGTTTTCTTTTGGCACCTTCACATCGTTGAACAAAATGGTATGCGTATCGCTGGCACGAATGCCTAATTTGTTTTCTTTGGCCGCCACCACTACGCCGGGCCAGCTTTTTTCTACAATAAATACGTTGATGCCCCTGGAGCCTTTGGAAGCATCGGTTTGGGCTATTACCAAATACACCGAGGCAGTGCCGCCATTGGTGATCCAGTTCTTGGTGCCGTTGAGCAGGTAATAATCGTCTTTTTCTTCGGCTGTGGTGCGTTGCGATGTGGCATCGCTGCCCGCTTCGGGTTCGCTTAATAAAAAGGCGCCGGTGTATAGCTCGCCGTCTTTTTTACCCTGCGCCAAAGGCGGTAGGTATTTTTGTTTTTGTTCCTCATTGCCGTAAGCTTCAAGACCATAACACACAAGGCTATTGTTAACACTCATGCATACACTTACGCTGGCATCTATCTTACTGATCTCTTCCATAGCCAGCACATAGCTGATGGTGTCTAAACCGGCACCTCCGTAGTCGGGACTTACCATCATGCCGAGAAAGCCAAGGTCGGCAAGCTTCATGATCTGTTCGCGGGGAAACTGCATCTTCTCGTCGCGTTCAATAACGCCGGGCAGGCACTCGTTGCGGGCAAAATCCCGTGCCGCCTGTTGTATCATCAGGTGTTCTTCACTTAACTGGAAATTCATAGCAAGCATTTAATTGTGCCGCAAATATAATTGATGGATCGATTGGGTGGATAGCGGAAGGTTTGATCGGGGTTGAAAGGCGAAAGGGTTTAGACGGAGGCTTAGATATTTTGAATGAGCCCACGGGTTCTGCTGGAAGAGATTTTTCATTTAGCCTTGCGTGTTGGCGGGAAACCCGTCGGGGAAGAAACGTATGTGGCCACCGAAGTTGATTGTGTTCGAGAAGCGTCGGAAGAAGGCAGGCACATTTGCAGCCTTAGCTTTTGTGCGACGGCTTTGTGCCTTCTAAAGTGCCTGGCCTGCTGAGTGGGTGAAGACAGGCCGGTTGAATAAAAAAGCTACCGAAGTAGCTTTGGAAACTTATACAATTAGCTGTTACGAAATCGGCTTCAATGCTTCTCCAACTGTTTCAGACAGTGGCGTGGTAGGTCTTCCGATAAGCTTAGAGAGTTGGCGACTGTCATCAAACACATCTCCTTTAGATACCGATACATCCCAATTGGCAATTGCCTGTGCAAATCCTTGTGGTACGCCAAAATTTGTTAGTATAGCAGCGTATTCTGATTCCGGTAAATTTTTGTATGGAATGTCTTTTCCTGCCTGACGTGAAATTTCTGCAGCCAAATCAGTCAGCGTATATGCGTTATCACCTGCAAGTTCATATAC
>JBQCHB010000556.1:0-7245 GCA_051955075.1 Flavisolibacter sp. | reverse complement strand
ATATTCAGGAAAAAATTTGACAGATATTTTCTAAATCTTGCTGAAAGACTTGAAGCAATTGACAAAATTGAACAGAATTCTGTTTGGTTTTCACCCGTTGAAATTATTTCAGAATGCCGCGACCCAAAGGATAATAAATTTTTAGAACTGGCAGTAGCATGCGATGCATCTTGTATCATATCCGGGGATGATGATCTGCTCGTATTAAACCCTTTCCGCACAGTACCTATTTTAAATGCTTCTAATTTTTTAACTACTTTTTTCATCTGATAAGTTATTAGTGATTCTATTGGCAGGATCATTTTGCCATTGAGATAAATTATGGTACGCATTTTCCGACATAATTATTCCGTTATCAACGATAACTCCTATGGCCAAGGCGATTCCTGTGAGCGACATAATATTTGATGAAAGCCCAAGCGCATTCAGCAAAATAAAACTGATGGCAATCGTGACTGGAATCTGAATAATAATGTTGATAGCGCTGCGCCAATGAAACAGAAAGAGCAAAACGATGAGGGATACAGCAATCATTTCTTCTATCAGTTTCTCTTTGATGTTTGCAATAGCCGCTTCGATTAATGTACTTCTGTCGTACGCGAATTTGAAATGCACGCCTTCCGGTAAACCTTTTTCCACATCCTTCATTTTTGCTTTTACGGCATTGATCACTTTATCGGCATTTTCTCCATAGCGCATTACTACGATGCCTCCCACCACTTCTCCCTCGCCGTTTTCATCAAATATTCCTAGCCGCTCATCGCCGCCCATCTGGACGGTAGCGATATCTTTTACTCTCACAGGTATGCCATTGTTGTTAGCAATTCCAATGTTTTCAATGTCTTGTTTACTTTTTATATAACCCAGTCCGCGAATGATGTAAGACATGTCGCTCATTTCAAATTTTCTTCCACCCACATCGTTGTTATTGGCTTTTACTTTGTTCATCACATCCATCAGAGAGATATTGAAATATTGCAGTTTTAACGGATCAACCACAATCTGGTACTGCTTTTCAAAGCCGCCAAAGGAAGCTATTTCCGCAACGCCCGGAACGGTTTGCAAGGCAAATTTGATGTACCAATCCTGTAAAGCTCTTTGCTCTCCGAGGTCTAATTTTTTAGCATCTAACGTGTACCAAAGTATATGGCCAACGCCTGTACCATCGGGGCCAAGTGCAGGCGTAACGCCTTGCGGAAGCAATCGCTGCGCATAATTTAATCTTTCCAGAACACGGGTTCTGGCCCAATAAATGTCCACATTATCATCGAAGATGACATACACGAAACTCATCCCGAACATAGAAGTTGCTCTTATGTTTTTTACCTTCGGTATTCCCTGAAGATTAGACACCAGCGGGAATGTGATCTGGTCTTCTATAATTTGCGGGCTTTGACCGCTCCATTCTGTAAAAACAATTACCTGGTTTTCTGAAAGATCTGGTATGGCATCAACCGGATTTTTTTGCACTGCAAAAATTCCCCAGACAAACAGCCCTAATGCTATGGCAAGAACAACATATCTGTTGCGAAGTGAGAGTTCAATTAATTTCTGAACCATTATGAATGATTTGCTTTTCGCTTCCAAATCATAGAAGTGAAAAAAGAATTATTGTATAATTGAAATAAGTATGGACGTAGAATCAGCTTATAAAAAAGCTTTGTCCGAAAGGAGAAAAATCAGATTCTGAAAAGGCAGTTGAAGATAAAAGCAGGAACTCCGTGAATCAAAGGCGGAGCATTGGTTTTGTGTTCAATTAAATTCTTTTGAACCGGAAAATGAATGGTTTCGAAAGAAGAGGAGTATAAATTTAATTCAATACAATTTTTTACCGGGCTGTTGACATGATCCGCCACAACATGGGTGTCTTTTACTTTTACAACCTGGTATTTTGTCTGGCAACAATCTTTGCTGATATCAACCTTTGTACATTTTTTTGATACCTCCTGTGAAAGCGCGACCGACACAGATTTTAATTTGCCGCAGCAATAAAAACTTTTAAGATTTAAACCCAACGTTGAGAGGGAATAAATGCTGAGCAGTAATATGACGATAATTTTTTTCACCGGTAGGGTTAAAGAGTGACAAAAGTAAAAAGAATAAATCTTTCAAAAACTGATTTTTATCATATAGTTTAGAATCAATTCATTACAAGTCCAAATGAGGGCGTTCTGGAATCATGGTTCTTGTAATATTTTTTTTTGCGCCGCGATATTATGAGAAGTTAGCGGCTCCATAGCTATTGTTGCAAAAAGGACCAGCAAGACAAGCATATACTTCTCCCAAAAAAATTCGAAAACGACAAACTAATTCAATGAATTTATTTTAAAACAAGTTATTTTTAATATAAAATCAAAAACCTTAAATATGAAAAATACATCACGCAATCTGATATTGTCATTAGCTATTATAGCTACAAGCGCAATTATCGCAGCCAGTTGCACAAAAGAATTAAAAGACACTCCTACCTTGGGCCAGAACGATCAGCAATTACCTGACGGCGCCACTTTTGGCCGGTTAACTGCCGACAAATACGTGCCTAATGAAATTTTGGTAAAATTCAAAAAAGGTGTTTCGGAAAGTAGCCAGGGAAAAGCTTTTGCAAGAATCTCGGGAAAGGTTTCCGAAAAGGTCTTAACCAAAACGATGCAACGCTTTGGTGATGATGAGGGATTTTTTGTGGTTCACACACCACTTGCCGTATTGGATGCCCTTAACAAAATCAAAGGCACGGAAGTCTCTTATGCTGAGCCGAATTTTATTTACCAGCACGAAGTAACTTCCAACGACAATTATTTTACGAACGGTTCACTGTGGGGAATGTATGGCGACGCTTCAAACCCTTCCAACCAATATGGAAGCCAGGCCGCTGAAGCATGGGCTGCAGGCCACACAGGCGCTTCAACCGTTTATGTGGGCGTCATTGACGAAGGTGCGATGTACAATCATGAAGACCTCGCCGGGAATTTTGGAAATCCAAAAGAAATCGCCGGAAACGGAATTGACGATGATCACAACGGTTATGTTGATGATCATTATGGTTGGGATTTTGATAAAAACGATAATACCACGTTCGACGGAACAGACGATGATCATGGAACGCACGTTTCCGGAACTATCGGTGCAAGAGGCGGTAATGCAAAAGGTGTGGCAGGCGTAAACTGGAATGTTACAATCATCTCTGCAAAATTTTTAGGCAGAAGAGGTGGCACTACGGCCAATGCAGTGAAAGCCGTTGATTACCTTACAGATTTGAGAACAAGAGACGGGCTAAACCTGGTAGCTACCAACAATTCGTGGGGCGGCGGGGGATATTCGCAGGCACTTTACGACGCCATAGAAAGAGCCAATACTGCAAATATTTTATTCGTAGCTGCAGCAGGAAATGATGGAAATAATATTGATGCTTCGGCAAGTTATCCGGCAGCCTACACTAATGACAATATTATTTCTGTAGCCGCAATTGATAAAAATGGCGGCCTGGCCAGCTTCTCAAACTATGGCGCTAAATCGGTGGATTTGGGCGCTCCCGGCGTTGGCATTTATTCCACATTACCTGCCAAAAGCGGTAGAAATATAGTCTCTTCTTATGGCTCTTATAGCGGAACCTCTATGGCGACCCCGCACGTGACAGGAGCTGCCGCTTTATATGCTTCCACGCATTCCGGAGCCAGTGCAGCGCAGATTAAGTCTGCGATTTTAAGTAGTGTAATACCTACAAATTCATTAAACAAGAAAACCGTCACCGGGGGAAGACTTAATGTAAGCGGATTTTAAAAGTTTTTTTTAGGAGGATCAATAAAGCCCCAAAGTATTCCACGATTGTTAAATGTTTCATAGTTAAAGTAACGAACAGTCACAGGTCAGAGATTTTTTTAGATTAGTAACGAACAGTCACAGGTCAGAGACCTGCGCCAGTTAATTTCGTGGCAAACGTGGACGCATCCAAGCCTGCATACGCTGGCATAACCTATCTTTAGCATCACATGCCATCTGTAAAACAGTTATTTTATTCCGGTACCAGCGGACTGGATCTTCCCGTTCCGAGGTCGGCATACCCGGCTGCCTTCCAGGGAAAGAGCAGGCTGCAGTATTACGCGTCGTTGTTTAACTCCCTGGAGATAAACAGCATTTTTTATAAACTTCCGCGCGACTCCACGGTTGCTAACTGGGCAGCAAGTGTTCCTGATTATTTCCGTTTTACCTGTAAGCTTTCAAAAACCATAACGCACGTAAAAGGATTGCAGTTTGCCGCAAAAGATGTGGATGATTTTATCAGGACGGTTAACCCTATTGGTAACAAGAAAGGATGCCTGCTGGTGCAGTTTCCGCCCTCATTAAAAATTGAAAAGCTGGATCAGTTACAAAGACTTTTAGAAACGCTGGGCGAGGCAACTTACCAAAGCGATTGGAAGCTTGCTGCAGAATTCCGCGATCCATCCTGGTACGAGCGGGAGGTGTATGAATTGCTCGGGGAATATAATGCCGCGATGGTGATACATGATATACCTAAATCAGCTACACCATTGAACGAGGTAAGCGGCGACGTTATTTACCTGCGTTTTCATGGGCCCGAACCAAGATACCGCGGTGATTACAGTGATGAATTTTTAAAACGATATGCAGGCTATATAAAGGCATGGATCAGGGAAAAAAAGACCGTGTACGCCTACTTCAATAATACCGTGGGCGCTGCCTTTGAAAATCTGCAGACTTTAAATAAGTACGTGCGGTCGTAAGTGCAATCGCTTCCGATAATTTCGCCTGCTTTGTCCGTAAGAAGCAAGGCGGTATTTTTACATGGACAAGCGAAAGCGCGTAATAGTAATTTTTTCCTGCGCCCATTTCATGATGAGTCATGTATTTAATTCTGAATTGCTTTATTAAAAGCAGCGTAATGCCTAAAGCTGGCACATATTTTAATCTGGCACATATTTTAATAAAGTAAACTAAAACATTTGTTATGCCTGGCGTACCCCAAATTGAAGAGGAAGCTTCTATGAATGAATTGACCTCAAAAGCAGCAGAGGCTGAAAAAACGGATCCTTCTGTAGCGATAGAGCTCTACCACCGGATCCTGAAAACAGATCCTTTACAAATACATGCCTACGACCGGTTAATGATCCTCTATCGAAAGGATAAGAATTATCAAAAAGAACTTTCCGTTATTAATTCAGGCATCAAAACCTTTGAGAAATTTTATAAAGCGCAGTCGGGTAAGCCTTCTAAGAAGATCTCCGATATCAGTAAAAAATTAAATAAGGCTTTTCATCTCGTTGACAAAAAAGGCAATTCTTGATACGCTCCCGAGCCGATTGACAGATGGCAAAAAAGAAAAAAAGTGGTTGAAAAGAAGATGGGGAAATGAAATTTGGGATGCATGACCAACACCACGAATTAAATACACAGTAAAACGAGAAATAATTCGGTTTCTTGTTTTTTCTCTTCCAACTTTTGGCAGATTCAATGACGATTATGAATGAGATTGCTTCCCGAAAAAATCGGGACAGATCGTCGCTATGGTTATTAATCAAAAGATGAACATTATTCAATCTTCTCGCAATGACGATTGCACAGGAGATTGCTTCGTCGCTAGGGGCATCAATCAAAAAATGAAAATTATCCAAGCTCCTTATAATGACGTATTGCTTAAATGGTTCATAATTAATCTACTGCGTTTTGCAAAACGTATCCATACTTTCGTGCTTCCTTATTGAGAAAGCTTATTCTTTTGGCTCTTTGCCTTTCCGTATTTACCTGCAATTTATTTTTATTGTATTCTGTTTTGTTTTTGACCATGTGATAGAAAATTACTGCTAGTTTTCTGGCTATTGCTTTATTTGATTTTTTAGAACCCTTCTGTGCAGATAATCTTCGATATAAATGGCCTAATGAACCTTTATTTTGCCACATCGTTTGCGCCGCCATTCTAAAGGCCTGAGTGGCATTATTATTCGTAGGTCTTTTTTCATAACCAATAATTTTACCTCCTGATATTTTGGGTCTTGGACTTAAATTTAACCAACTTGCAAAGTGTTCTGCAGAAGGCCATTTGCTCATGTTTAAACCGGTCACTGCTATGATTTCCAAAGCACTTATTTCATCTATACCATCGATCCTTGTTACATCAATCCCGATTATGTGTTTAAGATATTCTTTCAAATTAATCCTGTACTGATTCTTCCTGGTGTAACTGGTTTTGCTTTTGATTACGGCCTTGTTGCCATTACCATCCTCAGGAAGCATTTTATTTAAAACCTCTTCAATCAGCTTCTCGTAAGCGCGCATTTGGGCTTTAAAAAAATCATGTGATCTTAATGTATTTTTCAGAATGGTAACATATTGTTTCTTATAAATTCCTTGTAATGATTTTAGTAAATCTTCTTCGCCAGCTTTTAGTTTATGTACATCTATAAGTGCTAATAATTCTTTTGCATCGGTTATTCCGCTAGCAATACCACAAAGCAATTTCATACCTGATACACCTTCAATATCGCTTATGAGATGCTGCACTTTTATATTCATCTGAGTCAGCAATTTGTGTATCCGGTTAAGCGTATCACTCTTTTGCTTTTGTAACAAATTCCTTTCATGCAGATAACTCCTCAATTCCCTATACACTTCATCAGCAATATGAGAGGCTCTTAGCAAACCGCTGGCATGTAACTGATGCAGCCATTGACAGTCCTTTACGTCTGTTTTTTGGGCATCTACATTTTTAAAGTGCCTGGCATCCACAAGTGTAACCTGAAAGCCTTGCTGTTCTAAAATTTCGTATATAACAATCCAGTAAACTCCTGTGGCTTCTATTGCTATATGTGTAACTCCAGCTTTGTGTAAAGTGGCTGCTAAATGTTGAAGGCTTTCAGTAAATGCATCTACTTCCAATAAATTTTGATTTCCATCCTTGTCAGTATATGCTACCATCATCATCATACTGCCTACATCAATTGCCGCACTGCGAGGGTGAATCACTGCTAATTGAAGTGATTCAATTGCTTTTGATTTTTTGTCCATAATTTTATGCTTTAAAGTTTTAAAATAAAGCAAGGTGAACTCTGACGCTCGTCGATAAAATTCAAGCTTATAAACATGGTAGTGTAGTCTTGAGCTACACGCCGATAATATTTTTTTCAAAGAGCAGCAGTCCCAAACTCGCAAGCGGGTTCTAAAGACACCAATGGAGCTACCGGGTTATGTAGTTTACCTTGCTTTTATTGCAAGCTCAAAGCTACAGATTACGTC
>JBQCHB010000555.1:0-17511 GCA_051955075.1 Flavisolibacter sp. | reverse complement strand
AGGGCCAAAACCTGTTTTCCAACTGTCTTTTATCATTCGCACAGCCGCAATCCAACGATAATATCTTTCAGCCGTAGAAAGATCTTTCATTTGATAAGTGGCAACTAGGTGTTCTTCAAAATTGGTGTGGAAAATAGTGCTTTTATAGTCGGGCGAAAACTTGAGGTAACGGTCCTTGTCCTTCAGCCAAAAAATTGCTACTGCGCAGGCAAAGACGAAAAATACAAAGCTGAATAGCAAAGCTCTTTTCTGCAAAAGCCAATAACTTATTAATCCTGTAAATAAGGCCAGCCATGCACCTCTTGCATAGGAAAAATATAAGGCAGCAATGGTAATAAATAAAATGCTGATCAAGAAAACCTTTACATTTTTGGATAAAGAACTTTTACTAAAAGCAATTAGTAACGGTACCATACAAACTAAAAGCGCAGAATAATTTACGTGATTGCGGAAAAAAGGATGTAGCGCTTCATTTACATTTTCGAAAGTAAAGCTGAGTTGCCCATGTTTTATAAGCACAACACACATGCATGAAAGCATAGAGACAGCGAGTACTATAGCCAAACGTTTTATTTCTCTGTCGCCTTTCAATAAATAAATGGGCATGACTACAAAAGCGAGCAGATACCATGTCTTAGCCAATAAATATTTTGTTGAAAGAAGAATATTAGTGGATGAGATTATTGCTACAACTGTCCATGCTAACTGCAGCAAAATCAGGAATAATAAAGGATGTAAACTCTTTTTCCGCCAGGCTTTTCTTTTTTGTATCAAAAAAATTATCGCAGCCAAAGCAGTTAGCAACATAAAAGGCTCATCCGGAAAATCTGTTGCAAGCGTTGCGCTAAAATTACATTCAACCGACCAGGGAATAGAAGCTATTAAAAGATAAAAGAGATATTTTGGGTATTGCAATAGCAACATAATCAACACCATTGCAAAGGGAATAAAAATGTAATTCAATTGCTGCCAATAAGCAGCCCATGCTGCAAAAATCAATAACAGTATTGAAAAAAAACCAATAAAAACTTTATTGACGTTTGCAATCATTACACTTCTCTTTTTCTTGTTTCTAACCACAACGACATAAGAAAAGTGCACAAAAACGCGGCTGCCCAGGTAAGCAAAACAGTTAACGCTGTTTTCGGCTTGTCGTACCAAACAGACGGGCGGGCCGGCTCAACCACTAAAAGCACTTGGGGATTAGTTTGCACTGCTAATACATATTCATCTATAGATTTTTCATACTGCTGCAACTGTTCCAGCAAAGCAGCTTTTTTCACAGCGCCTATTTCTTCATCTGCTTTTGAATTGGCAATGGTTGAATCGGCAAGCAACTTGTACTGTTGTTGTTTTGTGCGATATGCTTCTTTTAACTTTTGAAGAACGGCTATATTATTTTCGTTCTGTAAATGCTGGTGCAGTTCCTGTATTTTTTTCATAAGGTTATTGGCCAAGGCTGCTGCTATGTTCCTGTCTTCATCCCAAACTTTTATTTTCAGTTCATCGTATTCGCTTCTTGAAATGTGGCTGTTCTTTCTAAGCTTCAACACTGCTTTGGAAATGGCTTCGTCAGAAGGTTGAATACGGTAATGTTGTGGCAAATTAAATTCCTGCGCAGCAGCAATAAAAATAGTGTCAAGTACGGCCGTACCTTCTAACTTATCTAATTCATCGGGCAAACCAAAGTCGGAATATAAGGCTTCAATATTTTTATTAAATATCCTTGCCTTGTCTGCAATAAGACTGTTGGCAGGTAAAGCGGTGGCTGTAGATAAATATTTTTTTGGACTAATAATACAGGCTATAAAAGCAACGAAGGCCGCTAACAAACTAAGTGTTAGCATAAATTTCCACCATCTTGAAAAAACAGAAAATAGATCGGGCATGCGGTTTTAGTTAGTTACACGAATTTAAACACACGAATTACAGGAATTATTTGATTTTTTCTAAAAGGTTTAATGATCTATAACTGAGATGAAACAATTAATGATTGCAGGCTACTACAATTGCAAAAAAAGCTTTGTAACAAAGGAGACCTGCGTAATTAAAAGAACCGCCGTAATGCAAATTGCAATACCTAAGATAAACCAAACATTCAGCGTTGACATCCTGGCAAAATAAAAGAATACGCTTAATCCTGTAGCTGTTAATAAATACAATATGCTTGATCTTGTTATGAAGGGCAATTGCAATTTTTTTGTTGCCATTGCATAGCAGCACAAAGCACAAAAATATTGACTTACCAAAGCTGCTACGCAACAACCCAAAGCTCCCATTGAAGGAATGAAAATCAAATTAAGCACTAGGTTGATGATGACAGAAGCTACAAGAATGAAAATAAACGAGTTGAACTTTGCTATAGCCGTAAGAACCGATCCATAAATATGCACCAGCAGATAGGCTGGCAATGCTGCCACACAAAGCTGTATCACTTTTGCATGATACTCATCGTTAGAATGATACAGCAATTGTTCCAGCCACGGCGCAAACATTAAAGAAAAACTGGCAACGCCAATGCCAAAAAAAATAAGAACATGCCTCACGTTAGCAATTGCGTTTTCAATTACAGCTTTTTGCTGTTGGTGTCTTGCAATAAAAGGAACCAGAAAGCTTGCTGCCAGGTAGCCCACCATATTTGTAGCATCCAGCAGCCGATAACCCATTGCATAAACGCCGGTCTCATAAGCGCCATTGATATGAATGCGTTCCAAAAGAAATCCGTCCATTCTATAGTGCATAGACATTAATAAAATAATGGCGGAAAAAGGAGCAACTGCTTTTACAACCGCCAACGTCTTTTCTTTAGATCCGCTTGTGAGCAACCTGCGTTTTACTAAAAATAAAAATGCAGCGAGTGCAGCAAAGGCGGTACAAAAAAGCTGGATCTTAAGAAATAGCACTATACTTATATCGCCAAAAGCAATGGGATAATAAATAAATCCTGCACACAGCAAAATCAGCAAAACTTTATCTATTATAGAAAACCAGGCATCGGCTGTAAAAAGTTGTTGCGCTGTAATGATGTTTCTCAGAAATAAAAAAAAGGAAGTAAGCAATTGTATGCAGATAACATAAAAAAGAATTTCCCATTGCTGCAAATTTGTTATCCATGCAACGAAACAACAGGCAAATAAATAAAATCCAGATAACAACAATTTATATTTCAAATACTGGCGCACATGAATACTTTCATAGTTTGCCAATCTTTGATTCATCATGTTGGTAAAGCCGGCATCAGCCAAAAAAATCAAAATGTAAGACAGGCTTAAAACGGCAAAATATTTTCCGTACGCTTCATGCCCCACCTGGTTTTGTATTTGCCTGTCAATAAAAAAAATCCAAACCGGCTTCACCAATACATTTAGCACCAGTAAAAAAGAAAGTCCTTTAAAAAATGGCGATGATCTCATTTGGATTTATACGGTAACTTTTACATTGCGGTTCAGACTTTCTTCCAAAGAAATAAATGTTTCTGTCCGTTCAATTCCTTTTATCTTCTGCAGTTCATCGTGCAAAATGGTTCTTAGCTGGGCTATGTCCTTGCACACAATTTCGGCAAAAATGCTATAGTTGCCCGTGGTATAATTCATACGAACAATCTCCGGAATTTTTTTCAGATCCTTTGCTACCGTATCGTATAAAGAACTTTTTTCGAGGTAAATGCCAATGAAAGCGATGACATCATACCCTAATTTTTTCAGGTCAACCTGGAACTTCATGCCGTTGATAATTCCGGCCTCCTGCAATTTTTTTATCCGCACATGAATAGTGCCGGCTGAAACAAATAATTTCTTTCCCATTTCGGCATAAGAAACGTTGGCATCATGCATCAGTTGCTGAATAATCTGCAGGTCTAATTTGTCAATATTCAAATCAACGGACATTTAGGTAGTAGTTTTTATATATTTTTCAATAAAGCCACAATTTATTGAATGAAATCTAAATTTTTAAAGCAATGCTTAAATATTATTAAGTACTTACTATTTTTGACTTGTCAAAGTTCATTGAAACGATCGGTAATGAATAATTCACAATGAAGCTTTTTCTCATTGCAGAGTTAACCATTATCATTTACACTGTGGGGTGATGAAACCTTAGGCAGACATGCCCTCTTGTCTCGAGGGTGGGGATCACAGGACAAACAAAAAGTAGAGCCGACGTTACTCAGGTAAGGCCGACCAGGGTTGACCACTAAATCTTTGCTTTTATGCTAACTGCCCCGTGGAGGTTCGACTCCTCCCCCTACAGCATTTCATGTGTGTTTTAGCCTCGTAGTCATGGGATTGCGAGGCATTTTTATTTTAGGGCGTTAACGAAGAGAAGGAACCGCAACTTACTTCGATTGTGCTGTTCAGCCAATCAGCTTTTCTGCAATTTGATGCATATGCTTTAGCTGCTGGTAATTAACCGAGTAAAAAATAAATTTGCCTTCCCTCTGTGTTGTTACCAAATTAGCTCTTCTTAAAATGGCCAGGTGTGTAGATGCCACCGGCTGTTCCAGGTTTAGTTTTACATAAACATCAGTTACGGTTACACGGCCCCTTTTATGCAAAAAACGAAGCATGTCCTGTCGCAAACTGTGGTTGATTGCCCTGAATCTTAGTGCTGCTTTTTTAAGCTCAAGCGTTTCTATTTCCAGGTTTTCTTGTAGCGTGTGCATGAGATTGAATTATTACGGTGAATTATTGAATACCGGTTTAGCTTGGATTTTGCCTGGTTCAGTCCTATGGTTATTGGTGAATTTAGTGCGTTCTTTATATAAACCAAAAAAAGCAAAAAGCTTTTTATTAAGCAAGAAAAGAAGAGAAATTATTTATTTTCTGCTACCACGGCATACTTAATTATTTCTTTCAATTCCGTAGCCAATTCTTCATAACTCAATCCCTTTTGATAACAGGCCGTTACACCCAAATCAAACAATTTATTTTTTACGTCGTCCGTCAGCTCATGCGAAAGAATGATAACCGGCACTTCCTTAAAAAAAGAATTTGATTTTAAATAACTCACTACGGCCTTCCCATTCATATAAGGCATTTTATAATCAAGAATGATAAGCGAGGGCTTTACATTTAAGCTGCTGATCAATTCTGTATATTTTATAAACTGCAGGGCATCACCAAAAAATTTTACATTATCATCGAGGCCCATTTCCGCAAAAGAATAATGCAGCAGATAACGGTCATCATCGTCATCGTCCACAATAATTATAAAGGGCTTCTCCATTTTAAATTTTTAGTGAAATAAATCTTACAGAAGGAAAACAAAATAAATATACGTGCCTTTCAAATCAGATTAAAATTTTTATTTAAAACATCTGTTCAAAAGTTATACACAATAATGCCCAGGTTAAAAGCTATGGTGCTACTTATAAATTGTGGAAATTTTCGACAGAAGCTTCAGAGTTTTTTGTTACCGGGGTTTTGCAATTCTATTGGCCGTCCCTTGCGTCGCACTCTTATACTATAACAATTCTATTGAGCAAAGCTGCAAACCATGAGGATCTTAGTAGCAGTGCAGTTAACAGCGTTGCTATTCGAGAGTTATTTTATTTCGTCGTAAGCTCTGTCAATGATATTACTTCCAGATCTTTTCGTGCAGGGCCGGTCATTACTTTTCCATCAACAGAATAACGGGCCCCGTGACAAGGACAGTCCCAGCTTTTTTCTGCACTGTTCCACTGCACTATGCACTTTACATGCGTACACACTGGGTTTACTGCGTGCAACTGCCCTGCTTCATCTTTGTAAATTCCCAGTTTTTCACCTTCGTATTTTACTATACGCCCCTCGCCAAGCGCAACATCGGCAAGTTCTTCCAGCTTTTCTGTAGAAATCCTTTTACCCACAAATTGCGCTACCACATCAGCATTTTCTTTCACAAAATTGGCAAAGCCCGCAATAGGTTTTACCCTGTTGGGGTTGAAGAGAGCAGCGTAAGCATTTTCCTTTTTGGTAATTAAATCAGTTAACAAAGTAGCTGCGATGTGGCTGTAGGTCATTCCGTTGCCGCCATAGCCGGTGGCCACCAAAATGTTCCCTGAGCTGCCGGGCAATAGCCCAATATAAGCCAGTCCATCGCTAGGTTCAAAATATTGCGAGGACCATTTAAATGCAATTTCATCGGCTTCAAAATACTTGCGTATGTGTGCTTCTAATTTATTAAAGCAAGCTTCTGTATTTTCTTCATGCCCTGTTTTATGATCTTCGCCGCCAACAATAAAGTATGCTTCTCCGTCTATCTCCTGCGTCCGGTAATAGTGATACGGATTATACATATCGTAAGACAAACCATCAGGATAGCTTCCAGCTTTTAACTTTACAGCCATGGCATAGCTGCGATAAGGTGCGCAACGAAAATGCAGCAGGTTTACTCCCGGTGGAATGTGAGTAGCATAAATTAAATAACTGGCTTGTACGCCCCCTAAGCTGGTTTGCACTGTTACCATTCCTTCAGATTCGACTACGCTTTCAACGCTGCAGTTTTGCAGAATAACGCCGCCGGCTTCTTCAAATGCTTTGGCCAATGCATACACGTAACGGCTTGGATGTATTTGTGCCTGCTCGTGGTAAACAATTGCTTTTTCAAATGCTACAGGAACAGGAATACGATCGGTGTAAGAAACATCAGCACCGGCCAACTTTGAGGCTTCAAAAATTTTATCTAATTGTTCAGTTTGTTTTTCGCTTTGAGAGTACAAGTAGCCATCCTTTTGCTGATAGCCGCAATTGATGCCGTATTCTTCAACATTTGATTTATAAAGCTCTAAAGCCTTGCCGGTGGCGCTGGCTACCAATTGTATAGCATCTTCCCCAAAATCTTTTTTTATCCGTTCGTAATCAGTATCGAAGAATGTATTGAGATGCGCAGTGGTGCCGCCTGTAGTACCAAAGCACAGCCACTGCGCTTCAGCAATCAAACATTTTTTTCCGGCTTTTTGCAATTGCAGTCCTGTTGCTATGCCGGTAATGCCGCCACCTGCAATAATTACATCAAAATCCCGGGTCGGAAGATGCATTGTTTTTGAAACATAAGGCTGCATATTATGCTGCCATAAGCTGTTAGTGGCGCCATCTCTTTTCATAAAATGCTTTTTAAGATTGCGTAAAAAATAATGCCGTAGCAGGTTTTATTTCACAGAACAGAATGAATTGAAACAAATTGTTCTCAAAGTGCGGAAGCGGCTTAATTTGTATAACTTATTCCTGATAATTTTTCCTGGTATTTTGACCTGCTAAGTATAAGAATACGGGTTTGATTACTTTGATTGGTGCAATTACAATTTACTACTTAGCTCACAAAGGTCTACCATTTTTCATCTTCCGGAATGTCGTCGTTAAACCGGGATGATTCTTTGCTTTTCTTTTTCTCTTCTTGCCGTTCCAGTAAAAGATGAGCAATGATTACAGCCGCATCTTTTTGAGGTTGTTGCTGCAATAATGTTTTCAACTTTTGTTCGCTTACATCCACTCTATATAAAATTTGAACCAGCGCAGCAAAATCGTGCAGCAACAAGTAATTGATACAATCGGTAAGCTGCTGTAGTAGTGCATCTTTTTTAAATACATCCGCTTCTTTTGTAAGCTGCTGTAATAAGGAAGGAATTTGTTCGGCTTGCATACTCATTTACAAATATCTTTATCTTATCCTTGCCATTCGCCGCTAATCCTAAACAAAATACAAGAGCTACGAATAGCATCGTATAATTGAACTCTAAACCATGCCGATGAGAAAGATTGCTACGCTTAGTATTGTTTTGTTATTTGCCTTTACTCAATTATCCGCCCAGGGAACCATTAAAGGTAAGCTGTTAGATTCCGTCTCTAAAAATCCTTTAGGTCTTGCTACCATTACAGTTTTTAAGGCTAGCGATACAGCGTTGATTACCTACCGCTTAAGCAGTCCGGAAGGCGAGTTTAAAGTGCCCGGTCTTCCTTTACATACGGAATGTCGCGTAGTGATTTCGTTTTCGGGGTACGACGCGTTTAGAAAAGAGTTTACGCTGAGCAATGAAACACCGCTTGATTTGGGTACCGTAACACTCAGCCCTGTTTCAAAATCATTGGATGAAGTGTTGGTAATAGCCGAGCGGCCACCCGTTACGGTACACAAGGATACCATTGAGTTCAATGCTTCTTCTTTCAAAACCCTGCCTACTTCGCTGGTAGAAGACCTTTTGAAGAAATTGCCCGGTGTGCAGGTCGACAGGGACGGAAACATTACCGCCAATGGCAGAAAAGTCAACCGCATATTGGTAGATGGTAAATCGTTTTTTGGCGATGATCCTAAAATGGCTACCAGGAATTTGCCTGCCAATGTCATTGATAAAGTTCAGGTAACGGAAGATAAAGATGAAGCGGCCCGCAATACGGACGGGGATTTGACCAACATAGGCCAGGTGATTAACCTGACCTTAAAAAAAGGCGTGAAAAAAGGCTGGTTTGGAAAACTATATGGTGGTGGTGGCACCAACGACCGTTATGAAGTAGGCGGCATTGCCAATATTTACCGCGATACGCTGCAATTAAGTGTATTGGGTTTCAGTAATAATGTAAACCGCAGTGGTTTTTCGTTTAAAGAAGTGCAGGACATGGGCGGCTTTAACCGTAGTGGTTTCAATTCTGTCATGATATCGAACCGCGGCGGGCAAACCGGCTTTGCTCTCAACGGCATTTCATTTGGCGGGCTTGATGCGGGCATTGCCCGTGCCACTGGCGCGGGTTTTAATTTGAACCACGCACCGAGCAAAAACAAATCCTTCTTTCTGCAATACTTTTTTGGCAACACCAAAAACAATGTACTGCAAACTAACAATACACAGCAGTTCATTAATGACACTTCGGTAAACACTTTGACCAATACTAATACAGACCGCAATATATTCACACATAATATAGGTGCAGGCGCCAACCTGAAGCCCGATACACTGACTGATATTAATTTCCGATTGGGTTATGTGTATTCCAGCACCGATGAGGACGTAAATGCTTGGATAAAAGTGGACAACAGCAAAACCGGCAAGGTGAGCACGGGCCTGGGTGATTTGTTCAACAACGCCTATAACAACAGCTATAACCACAGCTTTTATTTGACGCGGCGCTTTAAGGCAAAGAAGGGAAGGACACTGAACATTAACCATTTTCTTAACTACAACAAAAATCTGCAGCGCTACATAACAGAATCGGAATATGAATATTATTATCCCGGGTTTGAAGACCGCCTGTTTGAACAATTGAGAAGGCAGGACGTACCAACGCTGTCGGTAAACAGCAGTATCAACTTTGCGGAGCCTCTCTCTAAAAAGCTAACGCTGCGCTTCAACAACCGCTACGAATTTTTAAAAGACAAACAAGACATCGGCATTTTCGAGAAAGACGCATCAAGTGCCAAATACGATATTTTGAATGAAGCCGGCAGCAGCGGATTTAACCGTACGCAAAACCGTTTTAATTCCAGCCTGGCCCTTTCGTACAAAACCAAGCAGATGACGTTTACAGCAGGCATTAATGGTTTGTGGCAGAACATTCATAATTCCTTCCGCAACATTGCACAGCCTATTGATACGAAGCTGTTTAATGTACTGCCTAATTTTTCCTTCAATTGGAAGCAATTATCAGCACAATACAATGAAAATGTTTCAGCGCCTTCGGTTAGTTACTTAACCCCGGTTCCTGATAGCACCAACCCTTTTTACATCCGTTATGGCAATCCTTATTTGAAACCGGCAAAGCGCCATTCAATTTACGTGAGCAATTTTAATTTCTTTCAGGGTACTGGTACCAGCTATAACTTCTACATCAACGGAAGCATTACCGATGATGATGTGGTCATGAGCCGCACTGTAGAAGCCAACGGCGTACAAACTGTAGTTCCTGTGAACGCCGACGGAAGCATTAGTTTTTATGCAGGAGTAGGCTTTGGAAAAGAATACAAGAACAAGCAAAAGTTCATCTTTAATTTCCGTATCAATCCGTCGCTTAGTTTTGATAAGCAAAAGCTGATTGTAAACAAAAACGTGAGCACAGCTACCACCGTTCGCTACGGCCCCACATTTAATATTGGCTTGAACTGGAACGACATCGTAGAGTTTCGTCCGCAGTACAGCCCCAGCATCAGCCGCACAACTTACACCGATCCATATTTCAAAAACATTAAAGCCATTACGCACTATATGGAGAATGAGTTGATTGTGCGCTGGCCCAAGAAACTGATATGGGAAACCAACCTGGCATACCGCTATACCAACCAGGTGGCCCCGGGATTGCCTAAAGAAAATGTATTGTGGAATGCTGCCGTTACATTAATGATGCTGAAAGGCGATGTGGGTTTATTAAAACTGAGCGTATTTGATTTGCTCAACCGCAATAATGGTTTTTACCGCTATACCACACAAAACCAGATTGTGGACCAGCAAACCAATGTGCTGAAGCGTTTTGCCGAGCTTTCGTTTACGTACAATATCCGGAATATGGGTGCACCGAAAAAAGTAGGTGGAAAAGACCGATTGTTTTTGTTCTAAAATTTCTCAACCACTCCCAATCCAAATAGTGCAAAATCGTATTTGGCGGGATCGTTTGGATCAAACTGTTTTAGTTTGTTGGTGAGTTCCAAAGCAGTTAACCAATCTGTTTGTTTACGGGAAATCAGATCAAACCGCCTGGCCACTCTTGCCACGTGTACATCTATCGGACAAACTAATTGTGCAGGCGAAATATTTTTCCAAATGCCAAAGTCAACACCTTTGTCATCGTTTCTGACCATCCAGCGCAAAAACATGTTCAGCCGCTTACAGGTAGAATTTCTTTGGGGTGTGGCAATATGTTTTTTTGTCCGTGCGGGGGCATCGGGCAAAGAGAAAAAATAATCATGAAATCCTGTCAAAGCATTTTCAATGGTTTCATCACCCGGTTGCATCCATTGGCTGAACGCCGTTTCCAGCGATTGGTGTTTAGAATAATGATGATGCAAAAACTCAATAAAATATAAAAGATCGGTAGCGTTAAATGTGCGGTGCTTGAAAGTGGTAAGTTGCTTTAAGCCTTCAGTGTAAGGATTCAAACAAAATTTGTATGGCTCACCATCCATCATCTGCATGAGCTCTTTTGTTTTATTGATGATGATAGTACGATTGCCCCAGGCAAAAATGGAAGCAAAGAATCCTGCGATTTCTATATCCTGCTTTTTAGTAAACAAATGTGGAATGCAAACAGGATCGGAAGCAATAAAAGAAGGCCGGTTGTATTCACCGGCCTTCTTGTCTAAAAAAGCTTGTAATTTTTTTTCTGTCATTAACCAATGGCCTGATTTAAATCATCAATTAAATCTTCTGCATCCTCAATTCCCACACTCAACCGGATCAATGAATCCGTCAATCCATTTTTTATTCTTTCTTCTCTTGGTATAGAAGCATGCGTCATAGAAGCCGGGTGATTGATCAAAGATTCTACACCGCCAAGGCTTTCTGCCAAAGCAAATATTTTGGTAGAGGTAAGCAACTTTTTAGCCGCTTCCATACTGTTATCTTTTAGTTCAAAGCTCATCATGCCACCAAAGCCCCGCATTTGTTTTTTGGCAATGGCATAGTTGGGATGATCTTCAAAGCCGCACCAGTACACTTTGCCTACCTTGGGATGTTGGCGTAAGAAATGCGCTATTTTTTCTCCGTTCTCACAATGGCGTTGCATGCGCACATGCAGTGTCTTTATACCTCTTAAAACCAAAAAGCAATCCTGCGGTCCGGGAACAGCTCCACAACTTTTTTGTATAAAATACAATTGATCTCTCAGCGCTGTATCATTCATCATCAAACCGCCTTGTATCACATCGCTGTGACCACCCAAATATTTCGTGGCAGAATGCATTACAATGTCTGCACCCAAATCCAACGGGTTTTGCAAGTACGGAGAAGCAAAAGTATTATCAACGCAAAGCAACGCTTTTGCTTCTTTGGCAATAGCTGCCACCGCACCAATATCTGTAATGTTCATTAACGGATTGGTTGGTGTTTCGATCCAAATCAATTTTGTTTTGCCGTTTACATATTGCCTGATGTTGTTAGCATCATGCATATTGATGTAATGAAACTTAATACCAAACTTTTCAAACACTTTTGTAAACAAACGATAAGTGCCCCCATATAAATCGTTACCGGTTATTACTTCGTCTCCCGGCTGCAATAATTTAATCACGGCGTCTGTAGCGGCTACACCACTACTGAAGGCAAGTCCGTGTTTGCCATTTTCGATAGCAGCAAACGCTGCTTCCAGAGCCGATCTTGTAGGATTTTGACTGCGTGCATATTCGTATCCTTTATTCTGCGCCGGACCTTCCTGTACATAAGTTGACGTTTGATAGATCGGCGTCATGATAGCGCCGGTTGAAGGATCGGGCTCTACACCTGCATGTATAAATTTAGTTCCAAGCTTCATATCATTACATTTAAGGTGCAAAGATAGAGGACAGGCAACACGATTTTGGCAATGGCAGATTGTACAGGTGAACAATTTCAATTAATAGGCTTTCAAACGAAGTATATTCTTCGATTTCATGCTTATAGCGCAGCGCTTCCAATGCCGTTCATCCGCCGCATTTCCAGTTTAACAATAGCTTAACCGCAAAAATGTAACAAGCAAATACACGGTTTGGACATTAAAATTCACCCTTCAACATTTGTTTTGAGCAGTTCATAAGAAATCACAATTGCTTCACAGTGCGTTTTAAAATTTTGGCTTCGCCACTGGCGTAGAAGTGCTTGACGAAGTATTTCGTACAATCTACCTTCACATCATCATTAATCAAAATCAAAACCTTTCACCATGAAAAAAATATTCTTGATCGCCGCAGCAATGATTGCTTTTGTTTCTATTTCTTTTGCAGCAGACCCTAACCAAAAAGTGTTAGACGCCTTTCATAAAACCTTTCAACAGGTAAAGGATGTAAACTGGCAGGATGTTGACAATAAGTATGAAGCCAACTTTAGCCAAAACAATATCACTTTCCGTGTAATGTATGATGAGGAGGGTAATGTAGTAAAAAGCATCCGTTATTATTTTGCAAAGACGTTGCCTATTTTCATCCAGGCAAAGCTGGCCAAAAAATATGATGGAAAAACAGTGTTTGGCGTTACTGAAATCAGCACAGAAAATGAACTGACTTATTACATCATTCTGGAAGACCAAACCAATTGGATTCATGTTCAGTCTGATGCTTATGGAAACATGTTCACAGAAAAAAAATTGAAGAAGGCATAAGGGTTAACTGAAACCATGTTTATGTGCACCTGGCATAAACTGTTTATGCAACTTCAAATTTTCAAGTCAAACAAGTGAGCAGCGCTCCAATATTTCCAATCCCTGTTTTCAGCCGCATGTGCTTCATGCGGCTGAATTTTTTTCTTTAATACAGCAGGGCTTAAAATGCTGTTTTGCACCAACACTTCTTTTGCTTGTTGAATTTGCTGCTGCACCATTTTATTTCCCATCCATCTTTTCTGCGGCGGCTCAAAGCCCACTTTATCTTTTCGCCAGGTAATTTCTTTTGGCAAAATGTCCTCAACAGATTTTCGCAATATCCATTTTGTCCATCCTTCATGAATTTTATACTGTGGCGGGAGTGTAAATAAAAATTCCACTAATTGATGACTTAGAAAAGGAAGCCGCACTTCCACTGCATTTGCCATGCTGTTTCTATCTGCCATGCGCAATAATTCCTCAAGACCATTGGTAAATGTGTTGAAATAAAGTGCACTATTTAAATCGAAATGCGCAGGCGTGCTGTAGTATAAATTGCGTTTATTGCTAAAAGCAAAATCACTGTTTAAATCATGGTGATGAAAAGCTCGTCTTGCTTTCTGTGATTGTAATAAGGCTGTTGCTAAATCCGGTACTAATGATGCAATCTTGTTTTTTAAACCAAAGCCTTCTTGAATGCCCAAAGCTTTTGCCGCCTTCAACTCTCCGCTTTTGTCTAGTTTTTTTTGACGGTACAATTCCAGCCAATACCATTTATAGTATTTATGATAACCCGCTAAAACTTCATCTGCGCCTTGTCCATCCAACAATATCGTTACGCCATTTTGTTTGGCGGCTTCGTATACTTTGTACTGTGCAATGGCGCTGGCGGAAACAACAGGCTCTTCCTGGTGCTTTACTAATTGCTGCATAATGGATACAATGCTATCATCATCAATTTCAACCACGTGATGCTCCAAACCAAATTGCTTTGCCACCTGCTGCGCATATTGCAATTCATCTTTTTCAAAATTTTTAAATGAAGCTGTGAAGCATTTATGTGTGTAATGGTCGGCGGCCTGCCTGTCGCAAAAGGCTACCACGGCAGAGCTATCTAATCCACCACTTAAACTAGTGCCGATAGCCACATCGCTGCGTAATCGTTTTCTAACAGATTCCGCAAAAAGATCTTTGAATTGCTCTACGGCATCTCTTTCAGAAATATTTGTATTGATGGTTGGATATATTTCCCAATACTTTTCAACCTGAACTTTCTGTTTAATTAATGAATAGGTAAGAAAGCTGGCGGCCGGTAACTTGTTTATGTTTTGAAAAAACGTTTCCTGCGGATCGAATGGATTGGTTGTATAATCAATAGAAATGAAATTGTACAACATGGCATTATTTACCTTCTTTTTTATACCCATGTTCCACAAAGCCTTCATTTCCGAAGCAAAAGCAAATTGCTCTTCATCGTAATAAAAGAAAAACGGCTTTTCGCCAAACCGGTCTCTTGCCGCAAATAATTCCTGTTGCTCTTCATCCCAAATAGCAAAAGCAAAAGCGCCGTCAAACCGTTGCAGGCAATCTTTTCCGAATGCTGCAAAAGCCGCAAGTATCACCTCTGTATCTGATTGTGACGTGAAGTGATACCCTTTGTTTATTAATTCTTTTCTTACTTCAATGTAGTTGTATAACTCTCCGTTGAAAACAATATGATACCGATTTAAATATTGCATCGGCTGTGCAGCCGCTTTGCTCAAATCAATAATGCACAACCTGCGGTGACCTAACGCTGCAGTTTGTTTTTCGTTAATATAAAATCCTTCCTCTTCCGGCCCGCGATGCACTAAACAAGCCGTTGCTTTTTCAATGCGCTGCTGTGAAACCAGACTTGTGTTTTTGGAAACAATACCTGCAATGCCGCACATGAGACGATTTTAATACACGAATTTATACACCAATTACACGAATTATTTAATGCTCTTTTGCTTTCGTTTATAAATAGATTAGAATTGAATAGGTAAGCGGGCCACCGTCGTATCCCAGGCCATCACCAAATCGGCACCTTTGTCATTTTTTTGAAACACCATGCTGAAATATTCTACCACTCGATCAGTAACCTGTACAGGAATATCAAATTTAAAGACATCGTCTTTGGGTTCGGGTTTTAAACCCCATGAGTTAAGGTTGGTATTTAAAACAATGGTCCATTTGTCCTGTTGTGGAATGGCATAGATAATATATTTCCCCTTAGGTATTCTTTTATTTTGAATGGAAACAGGCTTGAAAAATTCGATCTCCGTTGCTTCGTTGGCACCAAGACGCCACGGTTCGCCATATTTTAATAAAGAGCCAAAAATTTTCCTTCCCTGCCTGTGCGGCCGGCTGTAAATAACACGCATCACAGGTGAACCCGGGGCATTGCCCGACATTTTTTGAACGGGATAGTCAGATGGAAAATAACTCATGTCCATTGAAGAAACATCAATGGGTGCAAAAGGATTTATACTGTCTGTTTTTAACAGGTTGGAATCTTTGGGAACCAGCGTAGGTCTCGGTGCCGGCTGGCTTCTTTGTTCGTTACAGGAAACAAGTGCAATGAATAATACAAACATCCATTTCATGGCGAAAAAATACATCTTTTCCCTTAGTACAAATCATCTGCAAATAAAAAAGCCTTCAAACCAATATTGTTTGAAGGCTCGACAAATTTTGTTTACACACTATGCATATACGGCGTCCTGATACATTTCTTCTCTCAGCTCTTTCACCCGCTTGTCTTCCATATACTCATCAAAGGTCATTAAGCGATCAATAATGCCTTTGGGTGTTAACTCGATAATTCTATTGGCAACAGTTTGTAAAAAGGTGTGGTCATGCGATGTAAGCAACACTATACCCGGAAATGTTTGACAGCCTTCGTTAAAGCTTTGAATGCTCTCCAGATCCAAGTGGTTGGTAGGCTGGTCCAAAACAACAAGGTTAGGGTTTTGCAGCATCATGCGGCTGATCATGCAACGAACTTTTTCACCCCCACTCAATACGTTGGTCTTCTTCATAATATCGTCGCCGCTAAATAACATTTTACCCAAAAAGCCACGCAAAAATGGTTCGTCCGCATCGGTTACATGAGGTGGCACGTATTGGCGCAGCCATTCCATCAGGTTCAATCCACTTTCAAAAAACTCGCTATTTTCTACAGGCAGGTATGCTTTTGTAATGGTAGTTCCCCATTCAAACTTTCCGCCGTCGGCCTGCATGTTGCCATTAATAATTTCAAAGAAATTGGTAACGGCCAATGGATCTTTACTTAAAAAAGCAATTTTCTCGCCCTTATTAACACTAAAGGTTACTTTATTAAACAGTTTGCGGCCTTCAACGGAAGAACTTAAATTTTCAACATTTAAAATTTGATTTCCCACCTCACGCAACGGCTGAAAAATAATGCCCGGATAACGGCGGTTGGAAGGTTCAATTTCTTCAATCGTAAGTTTCTCCAAAGCCTTTTTACGTGATGTAGCCTGCTTTGACTTTGAAGCATTGGCTGAGAAACGGGCAATGAAATCCAGCAAAGCCTGGCGTTTCTCTTCGGTCTTTTTATTCTTATCGTTTATCTGACGTGCCATTAATTGAGAAGACTCGTACCAGAAAGTGTAGTTGCCTGTAAATATTTTAATCTTAGAACGATCCACATCGGCTACGTGTGTGCATACTGCATCTAAAAAGTGACGGTCGTGAGATACAACCAAAACGATGTTCTCGTAATCAGCTAAAAAATTCTCTAGCCAGCCAATGGTTTCAATATCCAATCCGTTGGTAGGCTCATCCAGTAATAAAATATCAGGATTACCAAATAAAGCCTGCGCTAGCAACACACGAAGCTTTAATGTAGCAGGAATATCTTTCATCAACGATTGATGATATTCTTCTTTTACACCCAACTCACTCAGAAAAGTAGCAGCATCACTTTCGGCTGTATAACCGCCCATCTCACCAAACTCTGCTTCTAATTCCCCGGCTTTCATATAATCATCTTCTGTGGCGTTAGGGTCGGCGTAAATCGCATCTTTTTTATGCATGGTTTCCCACATTTTTTTGTGGCCCATCAATACCGTGTTCAAAACCGTTTGCTCATCAAATTCAAACTGGTTTTGCTTTAGCACAGCCATGCGTTCGCCCGGCGTAATGGCAATAGTTCCCTTATTGGGTTCTATTTCGCCGGATAATATTTTAAGAAAAGTAGACTTTCCTGCTCCATTAGCACCAATTACACCATAGC
>JBQCHB010000554.1:0-6259 GCA_051955075.1 Flavisolibacter sp. | reverse complement strand
GAATATTATCCTATAGAAAAAGAAGCATGGCAAAGCTATAACAGCTACATGCATCGTTTGTTGTTCGACCATATTGATATTGACAAAAACAACATCCATATTCCCAATGGCGAATTGCCCAAGGAAGAGATCAAAAAACATTGTGCGGAATACGAAAGGCAGATTGAAGAAGCAGGAGGTGTTGATCTGCAGATTTTAGGCATTGGTAACAATGGCCATATAGGTTTTAACGAACCGGGATCAAGCATTTATTCAAGAACACGTTTGATCAATTTAGAAAACTCCACGAGGCTTGCCAATGCGTACGAGTTTGCCAACATAGCCGAGGTGCCAAGACTGGCATTAACCATGGGCATCAGCACCATATTAAAAGCCAAAAGAATTATCCTGCTGGCATGGGGCCCGGCCAAGGCGCCGGTAGTGCAATTATCGGTGGAAGGACATGTGACGGAAAGCGTACCCGCCAGCTTGCTGCAGCAACATGGCGACTGCACTTTTGTAGTGGACGAAATAGCCGCTTCCGAACTAACCCGTTTTAAGTCGCCCTGGCTTACCGGCGAAATTGAATGGACATCCAAAGCGATAAAAAGAGCTGTGGTCAATATGGCTTTGAAATTGCAAAAGCCCATTTTATCCTTAACCAATAATGATTACAATGAGTTTGGCCTGGGCGATTTAATTGTAGAGGAAGGCGATGCGTATGAAATTAACCTGCAGGTTTTTTATATGCTTCGCGATTCGATCACCGGATGGCCTGGCGGTAAACCCGATGCGCATTTACCATCACACCCCGAACGTTCGGAGCCTTATCCAAAAAGAGTGGTCATCTTCTCCCCTCACCCCGACGATGATATTATTAGTATGGGTGGTACTTTTCAGCGTTTGCACGACCAGGGACATGATGTGCATGTAGCGTATCAAACCTCGGGGAATATTGCCGTAACGGATGAATTTGTTACCCGCTTCCTGGATTTTGCCGTAGGCTTTGAAGAAATTGCCGGTATTAACAACGAACGATCAGAAAAGATCTTTGATGAGGTACGCACCTATTTATCACGCAAAAAAACAAACCAGATAGATACGCCGCAGATCAGGGCCATCAAGGGTTTGATACGCAGAGGCGAAGCCAAGGCTACTTGTCGCTATGTAGGGATTTCTGAAAACAATATTCATTTTCAAAACCTTCCTTTTTACGAAACAGGTACTATTGAAAAGAAGCCAATGGGCGAAGAGGACGTGCAACTGACAATAGAATTGCTGCGACAAATTAAGCCACACCAAATATTTTGTGCAGGCGATTTAGCCGACCCGCATGGAACGCATAAAGTATGTTTGGATGTGGTGTTGGAAGCATTAAAGAGGTTGAAAACCTCGGGCGAAGATTGGATAAAAGACTGCTGGCTTTGGCTATACAAAGGAGCATGGCAAGAATGGAATATTGATGAAATAGAAATGGCCGTACCTATGAGCCCTGACCAGGTTTTAAAAAAACGTTACGGCATTTTCATTCACCAATCGCAAAAAGATTCTGTGCCTTTCCAGGGCAGCGATTCAAGAGAATTTTGGCAAAGAGCGGAAGAAAGAAATGCAGCGACTGCTAATTTATATGCCCAACTGGGCCTTACGCATTATGCAGCGATGGAAGCATTTGTTCGCTGGCATTATTGACAATAAAATGGACTTCTGTTTTTTGTCAAAGCAATGGCAAACTATACAGCCCGGTTATTAGCTAAATAAACTTTAAAAGTCCCCTCTTTCAGCTGGGGACTTTCTATTTATAAGGATGATTTTTTATTTTGCATAAAAATTCCAGTGGCGCTGGCACCATCCTATAATGAACTTACGTGGGTTGATACTATGAAGGACGATTCCTTCAAGGTAAAACTGTATATAGGCATTGGCCTTTTGCTTACCGTGCTGATCAGTTTTCCCTTTTTCTTTCAACACATTGAGCTTCGCGAAGGAGCGGTTTTGAATGATGTGGTTCTCGATTATCTTTCGCCGCGGGATGCATCTATTCCCATTTTTACGATCATCTGGACAATGACGGCACTTTTTTTTGTGCGCAGTGTACAAAGCCCTACCCTTTTCTTAACTTTTATGTACGGATTCATTTTGCTGTCGGTAAGCCGCTTCGCTACCATCTCGCTTGTGGCATTAAATCCACCGAATGGACTAATACCACTGGTTGATCCTATCAGCAACTCGTTTTATGGAAAATCGTTTGTGACCAAGGATCTTTTTTACTCCGGCCATACATCCGCACAATGTCTATTCTTTTTATGCTTTCGTCGAAAACTTGACAGGCTAATTGCACTTTTCTGTACTATTGCAGTCGGTTTTTTGGTCCTGGTTCAACACGTGCATTATACCATTGATGTAATTGCTGCGCCGGTTTTTACGATCATTTGCTATTTCATCGCAAAGAAAATTGTAAATTCGAAGCCAAAATCAATAATAGAATCAATTGAACGTTAAGAGTTTAGTGATGAAAGATCAATTGTTTTTAAATAAAATTGCCTTTGACAGGTTATAAAAAGTACAAAGCCATGAACAAACTGCAAGTACCGCATTTCACTCTTACAGATAAGCTAACACAGGAACAATTAAATTTTTTTGATAAAAACGGGTTGATCATTTTCAAAAACTTTATCAGCAAAGAAACTGTTGACCTTTTTATCAAAGAAACGCAACGCATCGAAAAAGAGTGGCTGGATGCAGGTATTGATAAAATGAACGGAATTCCACTGAAGTTTGGAAAAGATGAGAATGACAACAAGTTTATTCAAAGACTGTGTTTTGTATCGCAGCACAGTGCTGTTCTTCATGAATTTTTGCAAGATCCCCGCTTCCAGGCTTTGTTAGATCTGGTAAGGCCTTACGAAGGCCGCATTGGTGAAGATGAAAAAGACGGGCTGGTTCTTAATAATTATATCAGAACACCTAATAGCGCCTTCTCACAAATGGGCTGGCATACCGATAGCCCGAGAGATCTTTTCCTTGGACAGCGCATCATGCCCATGTTGAATGTAGGCATTCACCTTGATACGGTTCCTTTCGAAAATGGTGGTTTGCGTGTGCTGCCCGGTACGCACAAACAAGGCATGCTTCGCTTATTGTTTGGTAAGAAATATTTTATTGATCACAAACCTGATCCAAGAGAAGTAGGTTTGGATATTGAAGCCGGCGATCTTACCGTTCATGATGGTCGATTGTGGCATCGTGTGCAACAATCGCCCTTTTATGGTGAAAAAAGCAGGCGCCGCGTAATGTACGTTCCTGTAGTAACAGGTAAGTACATGCCAAAAGACAAGAATAGCAAAACGCCTTTCTATCACAGGTTTGCTTCTACTGTTCAGAATTAATCAAACACCATGTCATTTGCTTTAATTACAGGTGCCAGTAAGGGCATAGGGAAAGCTATTGCGCAACAATTAGCTGCCCGCAAAAAGAATTTGCTTTTAGTGGCTCGCAACGAAGCGCAGCTACAGGAATTATGCAGTCAACTGCAAAAAGACCATAATATTGAAGCCCACTATTTAAGTATTGATCTTTCGCAAAAAGACGCTGCTAAAAATGTTTGGAACTGGTGCCAACAAAACAATTATCCTGTTGATGTTTTAGTAAATAATGCTGGCTATGGCTTGAGCGGGGCCTTTGATAAATACTCTTTGGAAGAACACCTGAACATGATGCAGTTGAACATGAATGTGGTGGTTGAGATGATCTATCATTTTCTACCCGCATTGAAAAAACAACCAAAAGCCTATATCCTTAATATTGCCTCATCTGCTGCTTACCAGGCAGTTCCTTTTTTAAGTTTATATGCAGCTTCAAAGTCTTTTGTATTACAGTTTTCAAGAGGTTTACATCTTGAGTTGAGCAACACCAACGTATCAATAACTTGTGTTAATCCCGGGGCCACAGATACAGCTTTTGTTGACAGGGCCAACATAGGTACAAAAGGTTTGGAGTTGGCTAAAAAATTCAATATGCGCCCGGATGAAGTAGCTAGGATTGCAGTTGAAGGTATGTACAAAGGGAAGACGGAAGTGATTACAGGTTTTTTGAACAAGGTTGGCGCTGCACTGGCCTGGCTGCTACCCAAAAAGACGATTGAAAAAGCTTCAGCAAAAATTTATCAGTAAGATTAAGAAGGAGTAACATTTCTTTTTAGATTTTCTCCTATATTTGCAACCCAAAATACTGGCCCCGTAGCTCAACTGAATAGAGTATTTGACTACGGATCAAAAGGTTCCAGGTTTGAATCCTGGCGGGGTCACTAAGCTTCACAGAAATGTGAGGCTTTTTTATTTCAGTAAATCAGCCAAATTGTAATATTTTCAGTGTTTTGATTTTCAATTTTTTATAATGGAAGACTAAATAAAATTTTCAACTTCAGGCTTCCCTGTTTTTTATTCCGTTCATTCGCTTAGCGAGCCAATTTTTTTCTCTCAAAAACGCATTTTTTGAAATGTGCCTAACCATAAATGAATGAATCACAATTAGCCTTAAAGAAATTTATTTTATCTCTTATCTTTTAAAAGAGCTACAACGACTAACCCGTATGCCTTATTAGATTGGTTCTTTACAAGACACAGCTTTTGATATTGTTTTGTGAAAGGAATAGTTTGGGAGATCCCGGAATTAAATGCCATTACCAATCCAATTCATACTGCTATACCGCATTTTTCAATAAATTCTGCTGCCAGCTTTTCGAGTTGCTGGAAGTCCATTGGTTTTATCACATAATCTGCACCCATGTTGGCGGCTAATTCCTGGTCCGTTTTATTAATGGAAGTGCTGAACATTACAATAGGAATATTTCTGTATTGATCAATGGCTTTGATCTTCTTGAGCGTTTCACGTCCATTCATTACAGGCATATTGATGTCGAGAATAATAAGACAAGGCAGGTTGTGTTGCTCTGCCATTTTATGCAGCAAATGCAGAGCATCCAGTCCATTTGAAGCATGGATGACTTTCAGCGATGCAGTATGTTTTAAAAATGCTTCCGATACGATTAAAAGATCATCAATATCATCATCCACATACAAAATGGAACTGGTTGTCATATTACTGGTTTAAGGCAAGCAGGGGCCAACAAAAATAAGGGAGTACAACGAGCCAGAAAATATTTTTTACGTCATACCCGCTTATGACTGAAGAGCTTGTTTCAACTAGTTTAACCCAGGCCAATCCCGATTATTATAAGCTCAATCTACTAATGGCCACGTTTTTCCTGCTATCAACAGTTCCCGGTTCCTGGTGCAGTGGTAGCACCATGATAAATGATGCTCCCTCGCCTTCTTTACTTTTTGCAGTAATGATTCCGTTATGCCGTTCTATGATTTTTTTTGTAATGGCCAATCCTATTCCCGTACCATCATATTTATCCCATGTATGAAGCCGTTGAAAAATAGTAAAGATGCGATCGGCATATTGCTGATTGAAGCCGATACCATTGTCGGAAATGGTGATTCTGCAATAGGCACCCTGTGCATCGAAAGAGTCTACAAAAGATAATTCGCTTACTCTTGCTGCATAGATCTTTATGTTGGGAATTACACCGCTGCGGCTAAATTTAAGGGCATTGCTAATAATATTTTGAAATACCTGGCGCATTTGGCCGGTAATGACCTCCATCTCAGGCAGTTGAGCCACTTCTATTTTTGCTTCTTTTTCGTGAATGGAAAGCTCAAGGTCGCTCAACACCTCATCAACAATGGTATTAAGGCTTACAACTTCGTAATGGCTACTACCTGAAAGCCTGGTGAAAGAAAGCAGGTCATTGATCAATTTCGTCATGCGGGCCGAGGCCTTTATGATGCGATTCATATAATCTCTAGCGTCACTATTTATATCAGTAAGATAACGGTCACGCACAAGGTTGCTGAACATATGAATTTTGCGCAAGGGCTCCTTAAGGTCGTGGGAAGCAATTGAAGCGAACTGCAACAGCTCGCTATTGCTGGTTTCCAACTCCAGGTTTATTTTTTCCAGTTCTTCGGTTCTTTCCTTTACACGTTGCTCAAGAATGTCATTCATTAATTTGTGGTCATTGATATCTGTACAGGTGCCAAACCATTTTACAATAGTTCCTTCCTCATTTTGCAGAGGTACTGCCCTTGTTAAAAACCACCTGTAATTATTGTCCTTACCTTTCATGCGGCATTCAGCTTCGAAGCTTTTTCCTGTGGCTAACGATTGCCTCCAGGCTTCTGCTACTCTATCATAATCCTGTGGATGCACCACGGAA
>JBQCHB010000553.1:0-4373 GCA_051955075.1 Flavisolibacter sp. | reverse complement strand
TCTTTCCATAGCAAGATATTCTTCGGAAGAAATGAAATTGTATTTGGGAGCAGCTTCCTTTACCTTGTTTTCCATAAGGTAAATTAAATTTTTCTTATTTGAAAATAAGGGTGTTGAAATAAATATGTAAAAAACTATTCTGCACTTTTGCATGCTACAGAACAAAGCACCGTGAATAAAAAAATTTCTAAAACCGTTTCTACAAAAAGCAATACAAAATTTGCCTGGCTTGCTGCGGGCTTTTTATTTGCCATGTTGTGGGCTTCAGCATCTACTGCAACTAAGATCGGTCTTGCGGTGGCCCAGCCACTGGTCATTGCTGTGGTAAGATTTGGCGTGGCATCAGCTATTATGCTGTTCCTGTCTCATGCAATAGGTAGGCACCGGTTGCCATCTGGTAAAGAATGGATGCAGCTAACAGTTTATGGCTTACTTAATATCACCATTTATCTTGGTTGTTATGTTATTGCCATGCAAACAGTAACCGCAGGTATTGGTGCATTAGCTGTTGCTACTAATCCCGTTTTCATAAGTTTTCTTTCCGTATTCTTTCTTCATAAAAAGTTAACCACCTCAATCCTGCTTGCGTTGATCATTTGTACGGCTGGCGTTGTGTGTGCTGCATGGCCTTTGTTCAGCGAAGCGGTTGTAACTACACAGGGCTTGCTCATTTTATTATTTAGCATGCTTTCTTATTCGGTAGGCGCCATTTATTTTTCTGCAAGAGAATGGAGTGGTCTTCATTTATTCACTATCAATGGCTGGCAAACATTGATAGGTGGCGTGTTGCTGTTACCTGTTGCTTTGTGTTTTTATAAAGGTGAGGCAAACCATTTTGACAAAACATTCTGGACTTCTGTTCTTTGGCTGGCCATACCTGTATCTATTGTTGCCGTGCAGCTTTGGCTTTGGCTACTACAAACAAATGCCATCAAAGCAGGCCTGTGGTTGTTTCTCTGTCCTTTGTTTGGCTTCGTGTTTGCCGCCTGGCTTACAAAAGACCGCATCAGCTTATATACATTTATAGGTGTGGCTTTAGTAATAGCTGGCCTATTGATTTCGCAAAAAGAGGCAAGAAAAAATAAACAATACTGATTGCAAGTGGTACGTTTGGTAATGCTATTCAACATTTCATACAACAAGCTTACTGCAATATGGATAGTTGCATGCAAACATTGTTTTGACAGCAAAAGAATTTTTCTATTTGCTGATCACTTTTCACAATTCCCTATTTTAGCTTAACATTACAAACAATATAAAATTCTATGTCTCTCCACCTGATTGATTATGCAATTATTGTTCTTTATTTTGTTTTTGTTGTTGGTATTGGTTTGCTCTTAAAAAAACGCGTCAAAACCAGTAACGATTTTTTAATGAGCAACCGGAGCATTCCGCTTTGGATCACTTCCCTCGCTTTTATATCAGCTAATTTGGGTGCCCAGGAAGTATTGGGTATGGCGGCAAGCGGTGCTAAGTATGGATTATATACAGCACATTTTTATTGGCTGGGTGCGGCCTTTGCCATGGTGTTTTTGGGTATTTACATGATGCCGTTTTACTATGGCAGTAAGGCCCGTAGCGTTCCCGAATATTTAAAGCTGCGCTTTGATGAAAAAACAAGAACTTTTAATGCACTGACCTTTGCCGTGATGACAGTGTTTTCATCAGGCATTTCTTTGTATGCACTGGCCATGCTGATGCAGGCCTTTTTGGGTTGGGATTTTGATGTTTGCATTTGGGTAGCAGCAGGCATT
Organism: Flavisolibacter sp.; assembly: GCA_051955075.1. Lineage (GTDB taxonomy): Bacteria > Bacteroidota > Bacteroidia > Chitinophagales > Chitinophagaceae > Flavisolibacter. The sequence continues at coordinate 2,619 of JBQCHB010000553.1, read as the reverse complement.
GTGCTTATTTATACTTATTTGGGTGGATTGACCAGTGCCGTATATAATGAAGTGTTGCAGTTCTTTTTAATTGTATTAGGCATTGCACCACTTGTCTATATTGGTCTTGACAAGGCCGGAGGCGTGCAAGGGTTGATTCACAATGTTGATAATGCCAAACTGCACCTTTGGAAAGGCATGAGCAGCGCCTCTACCAATCCAATGGGCGTAGATGCTTTCAGTCTTGTATTCGGGTTAGGTTTTGTACTGGCCTTTGGTTATTGGTGTACTGATTTCCTGGTGGTGCAAAGAGCTATGATCTCCCGTAATTTAAATTCGGCAAGGAGAACACCTATCATTGCTGCCATGCCAAAAATAATAATGCCTGCGGTTGTTATTCTTCCTGGTATCATCATCCTCGCTTTACAAAATCAGTTTGCCGGTTTTGAGCTTCCGAAAAATGCTGCCGGCGATATTGATTATAATATGACACTGCCGCTGCTGCTTTCGAAGCTGTATCCAAGTGGTGTGTTAGGTCTTGGTATTACGGCCCTTATCGCTTCTTTTATGAGTGGTATGGCAGGTAACGTTACTGCATTTAATACTGTGTGGACTTATGATATCTACCAATCGCATATTAAACAGCATGCTTCGGAAAAGCACTACCTGATGGTGGGTAAGGCAACTACGGTTGCCGGCATTTTAATTTCCATTGCCACAGCCTATGTAGCGAGAGGCTTTAACAGCATTATGGATTTATTGCAACTGGTATTTTCTTTTGTGAATGCGCCTTTATTTGCCACATTCTTTCTCGGTATGTTCTGGAAAAGAACAACAGCCAATGGTGCTTTCTGGGGACTGCTTGCAGGCACTGCATCTGCAGCACTCACCCATGGGCTGACGGTAGCAGAAGGCAAAGGGGGATGGATTACGAATGTTCATGAATTTTACTCAGGCACCAGCCAGGCCTTCACGATAGCAGGTATTGCTTTTATTGTATGCTTTGCGATGACGGCGCTGATCAGCACATTCACTAAGCCGAAGCCTAACGAAGAACTGGTAGGTTTGGTGTACAGCCTTACTCCAAAGCAAAAGGACAGCGCCAAAGTATGGTATAAAAACCCATTATGGCTGGGCATTATTGTGCTGATTATTACCGTTGTTTTAAATATTGTATTGTATTAAAAAGCTTTTTATGAATAAATTATTTGACTTGCGTTTTGTTATCGGCTCATTCTTTTCTATTGTGGGGTTGTTGTTATTGATATATAGCCTCGCTTCAAAAGTTAGAGAAGGCCAAAGCATTAATAGCTGGTGCGGTGTGCTGTTTCTTGTTTTTGGCGTTTTAATGATTCTTCTGTCTTTTCGCAAAGATGCACACGACGAATTATTAGAAGAAAGCTGACCAGATTTCCTTTTTGTTAAATCAATGATATTTGCTGAGAAAATTATTTTCATTGCAATTAATTAAGTAGATTTAATTGCAGTTTTTCTCATATAAGCAGTTTAGTTTTCAAAAGCCCCTGTTTTCTTACAGGGGCTTTTTTTTATTGTACTATTGTTGGGCGTACAATAGCTTTTGCATCTACAAAATTTTATCTCCGGATTCAGAAGCGATAAGCTGATCTATGCCAAAATGCATTTGGCAATGGAATGATTTTTTAAGATCGTTCTTCAAATTCCAGGCTATGTATACACTCGGCATCAACGCAGCTTTTCACGATTCTTCGGCTTGCATTATTAGGGACGGAAAGCTGATAGCAGCAGCGGAAGAAGAAAGATTTACACAGATCAAACACGGCAAGCGGCCTATTCCTTTTTCTACTTACGAGCTTCCTTTTCATGCTATTGATTATTGTTTGAAAATGGTAGATATTCATTTAAATGAAGTAGATCACGTTGCCTACTCATTCGATCCCTATTTGTTACTTGGTGAAGAAAAAGGTAAGGCAAAAATTGAGATTCCGTTGGAACCTGGTATGGAAAGCGGGCCTTCAAAGTGGACTTCTCCCTGGGATCCTTTATTTCTTTCTTCCATTGTAAATGCACCGGCGCAGCTCGTGGATGGTTATCCGCATCATTTGCAAAAACGCTTTAAAGGCGTTGTGCATAATAAATTGCAATGGCATTTTGTAGATCATCATATTGCACATGCAGCCAGTGCTTATTATCCTTCTCCATTTGAAAACGCAGCAGTACTAACGCTTGACGGACGTGGAGAGATTGCTACAACTACCTACAGTGTGGGAAGAGGTAATGAACTCATCAGGATCGGACAGGTAGATATGCCACATTCGCTGGGTTTGCTTTATGAAAGAGTTACTTTTTATTTAGGCTTTTTACATTCTTCCGACGAATATAAAGTGATGGCATTGGCTTCTTACGGCAAGCCTGAGTTTGTAAAAGATTTCAGAGAGATGATTCGTGTAACGGGCGATGGTCAATACACAATAGAAAACGAAAAGTTAGAAGAAAGATTTGGGTCATCAAGATTAAAAAATGATCCTTTTACCCAGCACCATTTCAACATTGCACATTCATTGCAAATGGTATTGGAAGAAACAGTTTTGGAATTGGTGCATTGGCTGCATAAAGCAACCGGCGACCAAAATTTATGCATGGCTGGCGGCGTGGCTTTGA
>JBQCHB010000552.1:0-3387 GCA_051955075.1 Flavisolibacter sp. | reverse complement strand
ATGGCATCTTGCGCAATTCCCTTCCATACAGAAAGATCACCAGTTTCTTTCCAATATAAATAAGCCAAAATGCTTTTGGTACCTGCACCATCTGCATGCATCACATTCACCCATGCTTGATCGTTTCCTAAAAGGTCCTTGTATATTTTGCAAAATGCTTTTGGATAAAGTCCTTTATCAATATTTTTTGTAGCGGCATGAACTTCTTCTTTCTGCGCAGAAACACCTCTTTTGGAATAAATTGACATGGCGCAAAAATAGAGAGAAGTTTGTAGTTTGGAGTTTACAGTTTTGGGTTGGTATTAAATGTAAAACACTTTACGCTTTGGAAGTTTAAAACTCTAATAATTCTTCAATTTTCAAGGAATTACAAACTCTAACTACAAACGGTTAAACTATTTTTGCGGCCATGCAGGTGTACCGCACTACAGAAAATTTACCATTGTTTACAAACGCTGTCATTACTATTGGCACTTTTGATGGTGTGCATGAAGGCCACAAAAAAATAATTGCGGCCTTAATTGCCGAAGCCAAAAAAATAAATGGTGAGTCCATCATTATAACGTTCGATCCCCATCCCCGGAAAGTTGTAAAACCTGATGAGCATTTGCAACTGATTAATACGCTTGGCGAAAAAATAGAATTACTTGGCCAAACAGGCATTGATCATTTGGTAGTTGTTCCATTTACTTATGAATTTGCAGACCAAACTGCAGAACAATACATAGAAGATTTCTTAATTAACAAATTTCATCCTCATACTGTCATCATTGGTTACGATCATCATTTTGGAAAAGGAAGAAAGGGCAATTACAAACTACTTGAAGAAAAATGTGATGCATTTCATTACAAACTTTTAGAAATACCAAAATTAATTGTCGATGAAATTGGCGTAAGCTCTACCAAAATCAGGAATGCCCTGCTGCAAAGCGATGTGGAAACAGCCAATAAGCTTTTGGGCTATGATTTCTTTTTTGAAGGAGTAGTCATTGAAGGTGACAAATTAGGAAGACAGTTGGGTTATCCGACAGCTAATTTAAACTATACAGACGAAGAAAAAATTCATTTGGGCCACGGTGTATATGCAGTATATGTTGAAATAAATGGCGCCAGGAAGAAAGGGATGCTAAGCATTGGTAACCGCCCTACTTTGTTACATTCAGATGAAAAAATTGAAGTAAATATTTTTGATTGGGACGAAGAAATTTACGGCCGAACCATTAGAGTAATTGTAAAGAAGTTCTTACGGCCGCAGGAAAAATATAATTCTCTCGAAGAATTAATTCAGCAATTACATAGAGATAAAGAAAACAGCTTGAAAGCACTGTAGAGAACAATTACACGAATTGAACCGAATTACACGAATGGTTTTTCAAAGATGATTTTTGCTATAAGCAAATGCTTTGTAAAGCAAGGATTGTGCATTAATTTCCTTTATGTCGGCAAGGCCGGGATGGCATTTATGCCGCTATCATCTTAACCACCATTTCTTTCAACAGGTCAGCATCTTCAGTTCCGGCGTCATTAACACCTACATTGCGCAGGTTATATTCATACAAAAGCAGCAACACTTTTTCCACTTCGCTGTAATTGAATTTTGCAGCTGCCTGCATGTAATCTTTCACAAAAAAAGCATGAACGCCAATAGCGGCAGCAACAGATTTTTCATCGCGGCCAGGCGCGGCGTACACCATCATCACTTTACTAAAAAAATTATACAGTGATGGAAAAATTAATTGCAACGGTGCAGCTTTGGGGTTGGCAGCAAAATATTGAATGATGCGAACAGCTTTATACAAATCCTTTGATGCAATAGCATGCTGCAATTCAAAAACATTAAACTCTTTGCTGATACCCACAAAAATTTCAATGTCGTCTTCTGTAATATTTTTTCTTGCTGCAAGATTCAAGGTTAGCTTATCTACTTCATTATTCAGGCGGCTTAAGTCATTACCAATATGATCTATCAGTAAAGCCAGGGCCTTGTTGGAAATAGCATATCCTTTCGACTGGATTAATTTGCTTGTCCAGCCGGGAAGCGCATTGTCGTACAGTTTTTTTGTAGAAAGTAAAACAGCTTTTTCTTTTATAAACTTTGCCAACTTTGTACGCCCATCCAGTTTTTTATTTTTGTAGGCAACGAAAAACAATGTAGAAGAAAGTGGCTTTTCGATATAGCTTTCCAACTTTTCAATATCCTTCATGCTTCGCGCTTCCTTTAATATCACCACTTGCTTTTCGGCAAACATCGGGTATCGCCTGCATGAGTTTACAACATCGGTCCAGGCGGCATCTCTTCCATAAAAAACAGTAAGGTTAAAGCCTGCTTCCCCTTCTGTTAAAATTTTGTTTTCTGCATAGTTGATAACCTGGTCAATAAAATATTCTTCCTCTCCCTCCAGCCAGTAAACCGGTTTGAATTGTTGTTTCTTCAGTTCATTTATAATCTTTTCTGCACTCATGTTTTATTATCTGCTTAAAGTGAATTATTTTTCTGGCACGGTTTTCGAACAGGCTCGTCAAAATCCAAAAATAAGTTTTCTACCTAACCAATAAAAAATCAAATATCGTTTAACTAAAACCCCTTTCAACAATGGCAAATACAAATTATCCTTCTGCCGAAAATTCAAACAATCCTAATCGTCCGGCAAAGACGAACACCACGAAAAATGTTTTCATTGGTGTATTGGCTGCCGCACTGTTAGGAACGTGGGCATATTTCTTATATGATAAGAATGATTCCACTAAACAAATACAGGTTAAAACTGCAGAAGCCAACACGGCTATGTCTTCAAAAGATTCTGTGCAGTTATTGTATAATGATGCCTTAACAAGATTAGATTCTATTACAGGCAGCAACAATAATTTAAACGGACAGTTAAGTGATCGCCAATCTGATATTACAAAACTGAAAAATCAGATCAACAAGATCATGCGTGATAAAAACGCAACTGCTGCCGATTACAGAAGAGCAAAAGGTTTGATTTCGGAACTGAATGGCAAGATCGCTAACCTTGAGGCTGAAGTAGCAAGGCTTTCTGGTGAGAACCAGCAACTGGCTGCCAACAACACACAGTTAACATCCGAAAAGCAAGTATTGCAAACCAACCTGCAAACCACAACTTCTGAAAAAGAAGAGTTGGCAAAAACAGTTGATGTAGCTTCTACTTTACAGCATCAAATATTCAAATTACTCCTGTACAGGAAAAGAAAAACGGAAAAGAAAAAGTAACTACTACTGCCAAGCGTGTAGATAAGTTAGTGGTTTCTTTCGATGTTGAAAATCGTGTTGCACGTTCGGGCCCTGCCGATATGTATGTAATTGTTACTGGTCCTGATGGTAAAGTAATTTCTGATGCAAACATGGGTTCAGGAACATTAACTACC
>JBQCHB010000551.1:0-3443 GCA_051955075.1 Flavisolibacter sp. | reverse complement strand
AGCCAGGTGCATCTTTCCAGACTTCGCCCTTCAGGTCTTTAAGTGACAAATTTTTGGAAGGATATGTTTGCTTCGTTGCCACAATATAATTTCTCTGAGATTAAAATTCAGAAGCGTAAAATTATTTGCTTTATGCCTGACAAATTCACCTGACCTATTTATCAGGTCCGATTCACTTACCTCCAATGGATAAATTATCCGTAGACCACAAGCATTATCCTCCTGCAAGTTTTTTGTTCTGTTAAGTAGAATGAACTTTGCGCTTCCGCAAATTATCTGCACAGGTCTATTTTTCCAAAAGGATCTCAATCTTTTATTCACTTAAACCATAGAATTTTATGCGACTTCGCTATATCATTGTGTCCTTACTATACCCATGCTTTTCTCTCTGTGCACAAAAAACACTTTCTATTGGCGACACTGTGCCAGATATTGAATTTGCACAACTAATAAACTATCCTTCAAAGACTGCCAGGCTTTCTGATTTTAAAGACAAGCTAGTGATCCTTGATTTCTGGGCCACCTGGTGCGGGTCCTGCCTTCATGCAATGCCCAAAATGGATTCTTTGCAACGGCAATATGGCGATAAGCTCCAGGTTGTTTTAATAAACAGTGTACATCAAACAAGAGATGACTCCCTGAAAGTTTCCGGTTTTTTCAGGAAATGGAAAGATCGCACCGGTACAGGTTTATGCTTGCCTTCTGTAGTAAATGACACTTTAATTGCGGGGCTTTTTCAGCACTGGCTTATTCCGCACTATGTGTGGATTGGTAAAGACCGGAAGGTAATGGCAATCACCTCTTCTGATGGTATAACGGCCCGTAACCTGGAAGCGGCATTCAATGGCATAGCACCTGCTCTTGCCGCTAAAAAGGACCAGGACATGGATAGACCCATCTTTTCGGGCAAGGACCTGGTGAAGGAGAATTTGGTAAGCTACGCTATACTTGTAAAAGGATGGTTTGATGGTTTGCCAAGAGGTAATAAAACACGTGAAACGAATAATCTGATCTATGGCCGGGCAATGACAAATACTACAATTTGGGATATGTATCAAACGATAGCAAGCCTTATGGAGCCCTCCATTACTGACAAGCAGGTAATTGCCGATGTCAAAGATACTTTGGATTTGCTGGGTCCAACATGGCCTGCAGAAGACCGTGATAAATGGTATAAAGAACATGCCTTTACTTTAGACGTTATCGTTCCCAAAGCGGAGGCCAGCAGGCTGTATGAAAGAGTACTCGAAGTCATAAATCGTAATTCAGGGTTCAAGGGGCAGTTTGAAAAAAAGAAAACAAAATGCTGGGTACTGCAGAAGAAAAACACTGCTCATCATCTGCAATCAAATGGCGGGGAGACAGAAAACAGGCTTTGGGATAAAGACAATCCTCATCTAAAAAATACAAACATTTCTGCACTGCTTGGATACCTCAATAGTATTCCTGCCTTTAAGGAGATCGTAATTAATGAAACAGGCTATAAGGGCAATATAGATTTAGAGACAGAAGGTGGATTTTCCGATTTGAACGAGATTCAGCGAAACCTCTCCAAAAACGGTTTTGTTTTAAAGCAGAAAGAGCGGCTTGTGAAAGTATTTGTAGTAAGAAAGAACTAACGTCTTTATAAGGAGGCATTCTTGCATACCGTTTTAGTATTGAGCATAACCCTGTAATAATATCGGTTTTGAGAAGATAAAGCTGTTTCAGTTATCCTTTTACCTGATTCCGTTATTTTAATTGTCGGGAAGGCATTGCATTTGTGGCAAAATAGTGTGCCAAACTAAACCGCATGCAACAGCTTTTCCATTTACTCAACAGCATCCATCCCATGTCGGAAGGATTGGTGTTTCATCTCTCCCAAATACTGAAGTGCAGGCAGCTGGATAAAAAAGACTACTTGCTGAAAGCGGGCCATGTATGCCGCACCATTTGCTTTGTTGAAAGTGGCCTCCTGCGCTGCTTTTATATCAAAGCTGATACTGAGGTTTGTTCCTGGTTCATGAAGGAAGGCGATGTGATTGTTTCCATCGAAAGCTTTTTTCAGCAACAGGAAAGCTACGAGTCCATACAGGCTCTTGAAGATACGGTGCTCTATTACATTACGTACGATGAATTAAAACACATTTACCAAACTTTTCCCGAGTTCAATTTTATTGGCCGTGTACTGATAGAAAAATATTATACGCTTTGGGCGCAACAACTTTATGCCTTGCGTATGCAGCAGGCGCATGAAAGGTACAACTGGTTGTTACGCCATCACCCCGAATTAATATTAAGAGTGCATGCAAAATATATTGCTTCCTACCTGGGTATCGAAGAAACGACTTTGAGCAAAATAAAAAACGGCAGAAAAAAAATTTCTTGGTAAATGCCAATTCGAATCGCCTATTCGTAACCATAATTTTATAACTACAAAACCCTGAAACCATGAAACAGGTTTTTTACTTAACCATTGTACTCTTCTTTGTTGTATCGTGTAAAAAGGAAATCGGCAGCATTGATGATGCGGGGACTTATATAGAAAATGTAAAGACTTCACTAAGAGATAATCTTTCTTCGAGTGATTACAATGACCTTGATTTTGCTAAAGCCGTTCTTTCAAAAGCCGACAGCGTGCAACTTTATTTCCTACGCATTCCTTTTAATAGAAAAAAACTGGAAAATGATTTCGTGCTGTTGCAAATTTCGAAAGTTGGAAAGGTGCAAAGGGGAAAAATTATTCATTTGGAAGGCGGCCAAAGAAGGCAGGATCAAAATATTACCTGGAACGGAAGTGTTATCATTAGTTCACTGAGCAGAAAAGAAGTCTTATCATCTGCTGTTACTGATGGTTATATAGAGGCTTTTCACAAGGCCACAGCCAATACAAGATTGAATTCCATGATGGCGCCTGATGTGTTACCAGAGATTGTTGTAGTAGCGTATACAAGTGGTGGTGTTTCGTATGCTGACTGGGTATGGTTGCAAAGTTTTTTTTACCAGTCAATGGATTATGGCAGTGGTAGTGGAGGTGGCGACTATGGCAGTTACTATGGCTCTTTAGATGGAAGTTATGGTGGTGGAGGTGGAACCTATAGTGGCAGCACGGACCCAACATATGGTGTCCAAACAGAATCAATGCTTGAATTTGAACCTGAGTACGTCTATTCGCTAACGGGTATTGATCTTACCAAAATATTTAAGTGTTTTGATAATGTTCCTTCGGTTGGTGCTGTTTACTCTGTGAAATTATGCACGGATATACCATCGAATAATAATCCTGGTGCTTCGTCTAATTCAACAGGTGTGAGTGCAGGACATACATTTTTAATTGTTTCCAAAAAGAATGGCACAACGGTGGTTACGCAATCTTTTGGGTTTTACCCTCAAAGTTCACCGTCGTGGTATGATCCCTTTGGCTCGGTAACTTCCACTGTGAAGGATAATGGTTCACAGGAAAT